>JAJYRX010000157.1 GCA_021793875.1 Pseudomonadota bacterium | reverse complement strand
TGGCCGGATCTGGGATTGTTCCTGATAACTTTATATGGCCCGACCGGCGAACCTGGTTTTTAGAGCGAGTAATGAGGTTTAAGCAGCTTGCACGTAACCATCCTACTGCTCCATATATGGAGCTTATGTCGGCTATTGCCCAAGCTCAGCACGAGGCATTAGCAGAGTTTCCTGAGGTTAGGTTACCCGACAAGGCCTACCTAGCCGAATCTGCAAAGCATGGTGTGGCTCCTTTGCCAGCTATAGAGTGGCAGCGTGACTCTGCTTGGCGAGATGCTTTGCACCATATAGTCAACAAGGTGTCACATCAATACAAAGGCACTGAAGTAGAAGCGGTTTTGCAAAAACTATCCAATTTATCAGAGAGCGAACTTGAAACTCAGGCTGATCTTATTTTGGCAGGCTCAGTAAGCGGTCTAGACGTTGGTGCTGCTCCATTTATAGGGGCTGCTTTACAGGTCTACTGGTTGCACATGATAAGTAGTAGTGAAGAATTGCGTTCAGGTAGTCAGTACGCGTCGCTTAACCTTGATGAAACGGCAAACTGTCCGTGTTGCGGTTGCCCTCCGGTTGCAAGTGTTACCCATGCTAGTGCAAAGGTCGCCGGGCAGCGTTACTTAGTATGTTCACTATGTGGCACTCAGTGGAATATGGTACGAATAAGGTGCACTCGATGTTTCACAGAGGAAGGCATTACTTACATGTCTCTAAGCGCTGCAGAAACACCTGACGAGCGTGCAGCTAAAGCGGCCATACAAGCAGAAACCTGTGATAGCTGCAATTCTTATTTGAAGATAATGCATACAGAGCGTGATCCTTCGCTAGACCCTTTCGCCGATGATATTGCTTCAATTGCTCTTGATGTTCTTATGTCAGAAAACAACAAGGTTAAGCATGGTAGCAATCCTATGCTAGTATTTGCGTCCGATACTAATACTGAATAAATATAGATATGGCTAAAAAAGAGTCCGTGGTCCACGGTTCTGTTGAATTACTTAAACAAATTCCCTCGTTAGGGAGCCTTATAGATAGCACACAACTTGATGGGCTTGTGTCAGAGCATGGGCGTACTTTTGTAGCGAACAGGCTACGCGAAACTTTAGATAACTTACGCGCTTCTGTAATAAATGGCTCTATAAAGGAATACCAACTAACACCAGTCAGTATTGTTGCTCAGTTAAGTGACAACATAGATAAAGCCTTATCGGGCGCAATGGTTTCAGTTTTTAATTTAACCGGAACCGTTTTGCATACCAATCTTGGTAGAGCAACTTTAGCTGACCATGCCCTTGAATATGTGGCTAAGGTTGCTGGTGGTCCTAACACACTGGAATACGACATTAAATCTGGCAAGCGGGGCGATAGAGACAACATTGTAGAGTCATTAATTTGCGAGCTTACCGGTGCAGAAGCAGCAACTATAGTAAATAATAACGCGGCTGCAGTTCTGTTAAGCATAGCAGCTCTTGCTAAAGGTAAAGAAGTAATAGTATCCAGAGGTGAGCTTGTAGAAATAGGCGGTAGCTTTCGCCTGCCTGATGTAATGGAAGCTGCCGGTGCCAAAATGATAGAAGTTGGCACAACTAATAGAACCCATTTGCAAGACTACAAAAAGGCCATTAATACCAACACTGCTTTGCTAATGAAGGTACACACAAGTAATTATGAAGTACAAGGTTTTACTGCCAGTGTAAGTGAAGCAAGCTTATCTGTACTATCTAAAGAGTATGGAATACCACTGGTTACAGACCTTGGGAGCGGAACTTTAATAGATTACACAACGCTAGGGCTACCTAAAGAACCACTACCATTTGATAAAATTAAAGACGGTTGCAGTGTGGTTACATTCAGTGGTGATAAGTTGCTTGGTGGCCCGCAAGCAGGAATATTGGTAGGCGATAGAAAAACAATTGAACTAATACGTCGTCACCCGCTGAAACGTGCTCTAAGAGTTGGGCAGCTGACAATGGCTGCTTTGGAGGCCACTTTAAGGCTGTACCTACGCCCTGAGCACTTGGTTGAAAATTTGCCTACTCTTAGGTTTTTGACCAGACCAACATCTGAAATAAAAGAGCTATGTGTAAAGGTGATGCCAGCAATTAAAAATAGCTGTGGTCACAATATAGATGTACAAATAGTAGCAACTAAAAGTCAAATAGGTTCCGGGTCATTACCTGGCAAAACGCTAGATTCTTATGCATTGTCTCTAACTCTTAAAAAAGGGCTTAATTCAGGTAGCAATTTAGAACGGCTTGCTTCCGCATGGAGGTTATTGCCTACGCCAGTTGTTGGTCGTATATCTGATAACGCATTTTTACTTGATTTGCGTACCTTACAAAATACAGACAACTTCGTAAGGCAGTTGAAGCATTTGCCAGAAACTCTATCTATGAAGGGGCTCACATGATAGTAGGAACCGCTGGACATATAGACCACGGTAAAACCACTCTTGTAAAGGCTCTAACCGGATCAAACGCAGATAGACTACCAGAAGAGAAAAGACGTGGCATATCGCTTGAGCTTGGCTTTGCGTTTATGGATGGGCCTGATGGCTCTCGTATTGGCTTTGTAGATGTGCCCGGCCATGAACGGCTTGTTAACACTATGGTGTCGGGAGCAACAGGCATAGATTTCGCTATGCTTTTGGTGGCCGCAGATGATGGCATTATGCCGCAAACACAGGAACATTTAGCTGTTTTGTCGTTATTAGGCATCACCAAAGGTGTAGTAGTTATCACCAAATCTGATAGGTCTGATGAAGCATCATTATTAGATCTAAAAGATAAGATAAAAATAATGATAAGCGGTACTAGCCTTGAAGGTTCCGATGTTGTTACTGTATCGGCATATTCAGGGTACGGGGTACAGGAGCTTAAACAACAGTTATATATTGCAGCTGCTGACCATAATAAAAATAGAAACCTATATGATGAACAAAGTGGGTTCAGATTGGCTATAGACAGAGTGTTTTCTATAGACGGCGCAGGAACCACAATAACAGGAACCGTGCATGCAGGAACCGTAACTATAGGGCAAGAACTACTATTAGTACCAGGCGACGAAATATGTCGTGTTCGCAGTATACATGCTCAGAATCAGGCTGTAGATTCGGCTCATGAAGGGCAGAGATGCGCACTAGTTGTAAGCCGTCTCGCACGGTCTGATATTAATCGTGGTCAATGGCTAGTCCATAGTCTGTTAGGTCACAGCACGCAGCGAATAGATACTCACCTTACAGTGTGGCAGGGTGAAGAACGAAGCCTTAAAACAGGCACCAAGGTACACTTTCATATGGGGTCTGGATCTGCATTTGGTACTGTTGCTGTGCTTGATGGCAACACTCTGGCTCCCGGAGAGTCTGGCGTTGTGCAAATAGTATTACAAAAGCCAATTGGTGCATGGTGGGGCGACAGGCTTATTTTACGTGACGCATCAGGCGCTCGTACCATAGCTGGTGGGATGGTTTTAGATGCTGACGCTCCAGCTAGGTATAGAAGGTCTGAACAACGTTTGCAATCACTAAAAGCCCTTTATTCGGAACAGGCTTTATCGCGGCTTGCTGGTTTGCTAGAGTCTCAAGACAGCGGCGTAAATCTCAAGCTATTTAAGCAGGTAAATGGTCTAGTGCAGGCTAATCTGCCGGAAAATATTTTGCACTTTAAAGATGCCGATAATGAGTGGGTAATTAGCACTAAGCATGCTAACAGCATTCAGCAAAAAGTTCTCAACACTCTAAACGAATTTCACGTCCGTAACCCAGACCAGTTAGGTCCCGATCCTGCTCGCTTAAGACGTCTTGCAGCACCACGGTTAAATCACGGTTTGTGGCAGCTTGTTCTACAAGATTTAGTTGATACAAAAAGAGTTACATTACGTGGCTCGTTTGTACATAGCCCTGATCACGGTGCCAGTTTGTCAGAGGTTGATCAGCGCATACAAACACTCGTTATGCCATACATGCTGCAAAACAGGTTTGCAGGTAGCTGGGTAAGGGATCTTGCCAATCAATGCGATGTGAGTGAAGAACAAATGCGAACCAGCCTGGCACGCTTGGCCCGTCAAGGGGGCTTGCATCAGATTGTGAAAGACTTATACTACCCACCTGAAGTCATTTACGAATTGGCTTTTATTGCTCGTGGTATATGTTCAGATAATAAACGCATGAGCG
>JAJYRX010000156.1 GCA_021793875.1 Pseudomonadota bacterium | reverse complement strand
ACTCTGGGCAGCTGCTACGTCCTATGAATATAGCGCCTTGCCTTCGTATGCGTGAAAATATAACGGCATCTTGATTTGTTTGCTTATTTTCAAACACCACACTACCCATGGTTGTTTTGAATCCCTTAAGAGGGAATAAGTCTTTTGGTGCTTGAGGTATGCCTCGTAAAAGGCCGCCCTTAAATAAGTTTGGGTTTTGATCTAGCAGTTTTGCCTGCTTTAGGGATTCTTGTGCGGGTATGCAGTTTACTAGCGCGTTATAAGTTTTATTGTGGGTGCCTATGATGTCCAGAAAAGCATGCATGACTTCATAGCATGACAACTGCCTTGAATGTATCTTATCAATGAGGCGTAATGTTGTTAGTGAGTTGATGTTGCCGCTATTTGCGAGTTTCGGCATTTGGCACCCATATTCATGATTATTGCCCCGACGCAATAATCATATCTAGGTAGTAATCGTACTTTGAAGTATCTTGCGGCGGGTTTGGTTTTTCGAAACGCTTTACACGTAGTATGTTTCTTACACCATCTGTGTGTTCATATCCTTCTATATTGCCATAAAAAGGTTGCCACTCGCCAACTTCAGTTTGGACTCCATTTTCTGCGTACGATACAGTTCTTGCATTGAGGCAATGATGTTCAGGCCTGTTAGGATCGTTGCATTCAACTTTTTGTGGCGCAATCTCAAGAAACATTATTTCGCCTTCACTATTGTAACGAGCCTCATTAGTAAGCTCCCCAGAGAGTTCCCACGTAGAGTTATCGTTAAAAGTTAGTGTTAATGACTTTGAAGAGTTATTGGGGCTATCACTTATTTGCCATTTTTGTGCCTTGCTTATATGCCTGGACACTTCCTGTTCTAGGCCCATTACCTCTTGGTTGGCACACATTTTCAAAGTGCCGGCTACAGGGCCTACGGTTATGTTTGTTCCTTGTGTTTCATATGTGGCTATTAGAGAGTTGCAAAGGCCACTAATATTAAGGTTTTCTTCATGAAATAGTATGGCTAGAGGGTTATCTAGAGGTTCTGTCCACTTGCTTGTTGAGGCTCCATCTGCATTGGTAGAGCTGTTTAGAGTCCATATGTAGCGGGATAACTCTTGCTTATCTGATTTCATGTTTGTATCTGAGCTTGTAGAAGCGCACGCAGAAATAGCAGCCACCACAGTGATTGCAGCAGCGGTTTTAATTGATGAAATTATTTTTTGCATAGCTAATTAATTTTTAAGGTGGAAAATTTTAATGCTGTTGCAAAATCATAACTTATAAGGCTTCATGCGCTAAAATTAAACTTCGTTAAAGGTGTTTCAGGTTGTTGTTATGTCAGAGTATTTAATTGCAGCGCTATATAAATTTGTATCTTTGCCGGACTATAAGTCGTTGCAAGAGCCTTTGCTTAAAGAGTGTGAGGCTAATAACATTTGCGGAACCTTATTGTTGGCTCGTGAAGGAATAAACGGAACCATAGCTGGACCAGAGGAAGGTATAAGGCATATATTGCGGTATCTTAGGTCAGATGAACGTTTTGCCGACCTAGAACATAAAGAGTCATGGGCAAATAGCAGACCGTTTTACCGCATGAAAGTTAAGCTTAAGCGCGAAATTGTTACTATGGGCGTTGACTTCATAGACCCAGAAACCATGGCTGGTGAATATGTTAAGCCACAAGAATGGAACAGTTTAATTTCAGATCCTGACGTAGTTACCATAGATGTCAGAAACGACTACGAAGTGCAGATAGGTTCATTTAAGTCTGCAATCAACCCTAACACCAATACATTTACAGAGTTTCCCGAGTGGGTTAAACGTGAGTCTCAACCAGGTGGCGTGTTGGACGGGAAGAAAAAGGTTGCCATGTTCTGTACTGGTGGTATACGTTGTGAAAAATCTACTGCATATTTAAAGTCACAGGGTTTCGAAAATGTTTACCACCTACAAGGTGGAATTCTTCAATACCTTGAGGATATCTCCGAGCAGGAGAGCTTATGGGAAGGTGACTGTTTTGTGTTTGACGAGCGTGTATCAGTGCGACATGGTTTGGCTCGTGGCAAGTATGAGTTTTGTCGCGGTTGTCGAACGCCCATAAATAATGATGATAAAAATTCAGAGCACTACGAAGAGGGCGTTAGTTGTCCACACTGTTACGAAGACCTTACCCCAGAAAGAGCAGCACGTTTACGCGAGCGACAACATCAGGTAAATCTTGCTCGTAAGCGGAATCAATATCACATAGGCGTTAGACCTACTACAAAAGTATCAATAGAGGAGTAAATGCACCTAGAACTTCCCTTGTTATATTCGTTTCGTCGTTGCCCATACGCAATGCGCGCCAGACTGGCACTTGCAAGTGCACAAATTTCTCACTATTTGCGTGAGATAGTTTTGCGTGATAAACCAGCAGAGATGTTGCAGGCGTCCCCCAAGGGCACAGTTCCCGTCCTTATTCTTACTAATGACAAAGTCATAGATGAGAGTTTAGACATAATGCTTTGGGCACTTGGTAAAAGTGATCCTAATGGAATTTTGCCGGAACAGGAAGAAGAAAAAGCTCAAATGTTAGAGCTAATATCGCAAAATGACGGCGAGTTTAAGTTTAATTTGGATAGGTATAAATACCCGAATAGATACGACTTAGAATCGGGGGAAGAGAATAGAAATGCAGCCTGTGAATGGCTTTATTCACTTAATTACCGACTTGAAAAAAATAGATTTTTGTTTGGTAATTCAGAAAGCATAGCTGACTTAGCAATAGCACCTTTTGTACGTCAGTTCGCCCATGTTGACCGTGATTGGTTTTACGGCCAGAGCTGGGAAGCTCTGGCAAACTGGTTAACAAGCTTTCTTTCTAGTGATATCTTTCAGCAGATAATGCCTAAATATAAAGTTTGGGAGCCTGGTTCTGAATCTTATCTAATAGACTTCGTTCATTCCGGGAACGGTGGCTGAGAAGCCGCCATCAACGTGCGTTACTTCACCGGTAATTCCAGAAGCTAAGTCTGATAATAAAAATGCTGCTGTATTGCCTACTTCTTCTATTGTCACGTTGCGGCGTAAAGGCGCATTTTCCTCAACAAACTTAAATATGAGATTGAAGTCTTTTATACCTGCGGCAGCCAGTGTTTTTATGGGGCCGGCTGAAATAGCATTTGCTCTGATTCCTATAGGCCCTAAATCGGCAGCCAGGTAACGCATACTTGCTTCCAAAGATGCCTTGGCAAGACCCATTGTGTTGTAGTGCGGTATTACTTTTTCAGAGCCGAGGTACGTTAAAGTTAGAACTGAGCTTTTGCGACCTTTGAGCATTGGTAACGCTGCTTTAGTAAGGGCGGGAAAACTGTAGGCTGAAATGTCGTGGGCAATACGGTAGTTTTCACGTGTCAGGCCATCGAGGAAACGTCCCGCAATTGATTCACGAGGGGCAAACCCAATGGAATGTACTAGTCCATCTAGGCCGTCCCAATGCTCTGATAACGTACTAAATGTGTTTTCAATGTCTTCATCTAGGGATACATCGCAAGGTATAACAATGTTTGTTCCCAGTTCCTTTGCAAATTGTTCTACCCTATCTTTGAAGCGATCGCCAGCAAATGTTAGTGCTAGCTCTGCGCCCTGATCGCGGCATGCTTTTGCAATACCCCATGCAATTGAGCGGTTAGAGATTAAACCCGTTAATAATATGCGTTTACCCTCAAGGAAGCCCATGTTTTTATCCTTTTAAACTGTATATTTTAATTGTGCTGCTATATAGTGCCGGGCAGGCGTAGCCTGGTTCCGGCTTTAAGAGTGTTGTTGCTTAAGCCATTTAGCTTACGCAGCTCGCTAACCGTAGTTTTGTAACGGCGTGCCAGATTATATAAGGTATCACCCTTCTTGATTGTGTGGGTGCCTGCACCCATAGATCTAGCTGATGGCTGCGTAACATTTATGGCTTCCGTTTTGCTGTTTTTAAGACGTTCTATATCGTCCGGTATAAGAACAACATCGGAAGGCATATCAGAGCTAAAACCATTAATTTTACGCAATTCTGACAGAGAAATCCCATATTCGCGTGCAATTGCATCCGCAGATTCGCCATTTTTAAGCTTGTGTACTTTCCAAGAGCTTAGTTTGCCCTTGTATGTACGCAGATTTTTTTGATATTTATCTATTTTGTCTATTGGTATTAAAACTACAGGCTGTTGATCTGCGGTTATT
>JAJYRX010000155.1 GCA_021793875.1 Pseudomonadota bacterium | reverse complement strand
GCATCACCCAATACTGCAGCCGCAACTGCCTTACACATGTCTATGTCGAGACCATGCCACTCACCCTTATCATCGGGTGCCGAGAAGCCAGCGAAGCCTGTAGTTACACCGCAATGCAGCAAGTCGCGATCTTTTACGGTTTCTAAGGTATCAGCACTTGCGCTTGGAATAAATACAAAAGCCGCTAATACGGCCGCAAGCCCTTTTACTAACTTCATAATGAGTCCTTATAGCTGTTATTCGTAACTACGCAAATCGTCTATAACTTTACCATCATTGGGCAGGTCTTCTGAACCTACCGGCTCTATGGTGGCACGTAACTTTGTAATTTCACGAACAGTATCTGCTATTTTTGATAACAGGCTATCGGAACGATCTTGTACATAGGCTTTAAGCGTCATAGAGTCGTTACCCATGGAACCATTTATTTCTAGTCGGGCGCCTTTAATTTCCGGATGCCTTTTAATAATTTGTGCTACCTGGCCAGGGTGTACAAACATGCCACGCACTTTAGTTGTCTGGTCGGCACGACCCATCCAGCCTTTTATGCGGCTATTAGTTCTACCGCATGGTGACGTGCCAGGCATAATTGCAGATAAGTCACCTGTACCAAACCGCACCAACGGGTAATCGGGATTAAATGTAGTAACTACAACTTCACCAACCTCGCCATCGGGCAAAGGCTCATTAGTTCCAGGACGCACAATTTCTAACAGAATGTTTTCGTTTAAAACTAACCCTTCCCGAGCTTCGGTTTCATATGCAACCATGCCCAGATCGGCACTGCCATATGCTTGATAACCGGTTATACCACGGTCTTGGAACCATTTCTGTAGTGATGGTGGAAATGCCTCACCAGAGAACAGAGCTTTAGTTACAGGAATTGATTCCCCAAGCTCTTGGGCTTTTTCGACAATGATACGCAGAAAGCTTGGTGTTCCGGTATAGCAGCTAGGAGCCAGATCTAGCATGGTCATGACCTGTTGCTCTGTTTGACCTACACCACCAGGAAATACGGTGCAACCAATTGCGTGCCCAGCAGTTTCCATCATTGAGCCTGCTGGCGTGAAATGATATGAAAAACAGTTATGTATTAGCTCGCCCTGACGGAAACCAGCAGCATAAAGGGCTCTGGCAAACCCCCAGTAATCGGGCCGTGCACTTTCTGGCTCGTATATTGGCCCCGGGGATGCAAATACCCTCAAGGCGCTACCCCACCCAATAGTGGAGAAACCTCCAAAAGCACGTAAACGCTCTGAACCGTTGGTGGAATCACGGTCTGTGTGATGAGCTAGTTGAATACTTAAAAGATCGCTTTTACGCATTACCGGTATTTGCGCAAGCGCCTCTCTGGTATTAATTTGTGATACATCTATATCTTTTAGCTGATCTGCAATTGCAGGAGCGTTTTCTTTAGCGTGCTTTAACGCTTCAGGAAGACGCTGTAGCAACGATTGTTCACGTTCAGCTGGGTCTTGAGTTTCCAGGGAATCGTAATATTTGGTCATGAAAAACCTGCCTTCATGTTAACCAGCGCTTACGGCGCCGGTAAAATTTAGTGTTGCGAAAACTAGTGCGTTCTCCGCTTGAGACACCAAGATAAAACTCTTGTACGTCTTCGTTTTCGGAGAGCTCGTTAGCCGTGCCATCCATCATGACACGACCATTTTCTAAAATATATCCATAATTAGCATAACGCAGAGCGATGTTTGTGTTTTGTTCAGCCAACAAAAAGCTAACTTTTTCACGCTCGTTAAGGTCGCGCACTATCTCGAATATTTCTACAACGATTTGTGGCGCCAAACCCATTGACGGCTCATCTAGCAATATCATATTCGGATTGGCCATTAAGGCACGGCCTATTGCTGTCATTTGTTGCTCACCACCAGAGGTATATCCAGCCTCTGAATTGCGCCTTTGCTTAAGACGCGGGAAGTACTGATAAACCATGTCAAGGGATGCATCTAACTCACCCCGACTAAGCTTACGCGTATAAGCACCTGTGAGTAAATTCTCTTCTATGGTTAAGTGCTCAAAACAATGTCGACCTTCCATAACCTGAACAACACCACGCTTTACTAAGTCTGCGGGCGTCATGCTATCTATTCTTTCACCATCAAGAAGAATATCCCCTTTTGTGACTTCACCACGTTCTGCTTTCAAAAGATTAGACACAGCACGTAAAGTAGTAGTTTTACCTGCACCGTTAGCACCTAATAAGGCAACTATACTACCCTTAGGAACCTGCAAGGACACACCCTTTAAAACCAGTATCACATGGTTATATATAACCTCTATGCCATTAACATCAAGCAAAATAGGAGCCTGCTCTATATTACCCGTTGCTATGTTATCTGTAGAAGTTTGTGCATTCATAATAAGTCCTGCATATATTTAATGCCGGGCAACATCATGCTTTTACCTAGATGTTGCCCGCAATATAGAAGCGGGCTTTAATGGCCCGCACTGCTCTTAAGACTCCTTGGAGCAATCTCTTATTTCTATCTTCTTCTCGGCTGCATACTTTTCACCAAGCTCTTTCACGATAGGATCGACAATGTCGTGATTTGCCTGGTACCAATCGGAAGCCAGCTCAAACTCCTTGCCATTCCACTCGATAATACGGGCCCAGTCAGTTCCCATATGGTTTTCGCAAGATGTTTGAACCGGACGCATAAGCTCGGCAAAACCAAGTTCTTCAAGGCGCTCTTCTGTAAGGTTAAGGTTTTCATAACCCCAACGTACCTGCTCTGGTGTCATGTGCTTACCTACCCCAAACTTTTCTTGAGCGGTACGTATAGCCTCTACTTGCAGCATTGATATCATCATGCCACGCGTGTGTGCCAATGTGCCAAGAGTTTTACCATCTTCCGATGTCCCCTTACCTTTGTCATACAAATATTCTTGCACTTCTTTGTGAACTCTACCCTTCTCAAGACTATTATGTATGGTGATACCACGGTATCCCTTGGCTATATCGCCTAGATCTTGGACATCAGTTTCCGAGCTTGCCCACCAAATACCATAAATTTGATCGCGCGGATAACCTACTGCTTGAGCTTCGCGAATTGCCGTAGGTGTCATTATTCCTGCGCTTTGTAATACTATGAAGTCGGGACGGCTTTTGCGGATTTGCAACCAGGTTGACTTCTGCTGCACGCCCGGAGCTGTTACAGGGTATAGCTCAAGCTTAAAGCCATTAATTTCAGAGCGCCGCTTAAGCAGTTCAATAGGCTCTTTCCCAAAAGGGGAATCGTGATAAACCAGTGCAATTTTCTTGCCATCTAGTTTGTCTTCACCACCCAAACGTTTGGCCATATCTTGAACCATTACATCGGTAGCAGTCCAATAATGCCCAAGCAAGGGGAAGTTCCACTTAAATACGCGGCCATCTGCCGATTGAGATAACCCATAGCCAGTTGTTACTACTATTTGTTTATCATTAACCGCACGGTCGGAAACAGCAAACGTAATACCGGTAGACTGCGTGTCGAACCCAGAGGCGCCACCACGCTCGTCTTTCATGCGCTCATAGCACTCTACACCACGGTCTGTGGCGTATGCTGTCTCGCATTCTTCATAAACAATTTTCACACCGTTCACACCACCATCGCGCTCGTTAATAAGCCTAAGGTAATCTTGCTTACCGTCGGCCCATGGAATTCCAAGTGGTGCAAAAGAACCAGTACGATATACAAGTAACGGAATGAACTGCTCTTCCGCTGCTACGGCGCTAGACATAGTGGCACCCACCAGTGCGCTTGTAACCGCTACAGTTGCTGCGGCAATTTTTAAAGTGAATTTCATCTCCTGCTCCTTTTGATGTGTATTAGAGATTTTCTTCTACCAACCTCAATGTGGGAAAGGCCATATACGCAGTTTCTCTTTCCCTATGCTCCATAATCTTGCCAAGCCGTGTGGCTCAACAATAAGAAAGAATACGATTAGGGCACCAAACACCATATGCTCTATGTGTGAGGCCAGATCGACTGTTAGCGGTATTCCCAATAGGCCTGGAACATTTGTAAGAAAAACTGGTACTAACACCATAAAAGCCGCACCAAAAAAGCTTCCTACAATTGACCCAAGACCACCAATTATGACTATGAACAACAACTGTAAAGAACGGTTCAAGTCAAATGCCAAGGGCTCCCAAGACCCAAGGTGCACGTAACCATATAAGGCTCCTGCCACCCCTATTATGAAACTGCTAGCTGCAAATGCAGTCAGCTTTGCATAGACTGGCCTAATACCA
>JAJYRX010000154.1 GCA_021793875.1 Pseudomonadota bacterium | reverse complement strand
TCGGATGCTTAAAAAAATGAATGCTGACCATGCTCGAGAAGTGGCATTCGAGGTATACCTAGATCAGACCGTTGCTGACTGCCACTAACTGCTTTTTAAGTGGTTTGGCATATTATTTGCAAACCACAAAACAGTTTCCTTAAGGCCATAATCAAAACTGATTTTTGGCTGCCAGCCTAGTTCAGTGCGTATTTTGTTACTGTTTATGGCGTATCTTAGATCATGCCCAGGCCTATCAGCAACATATGTTATTAGGGACCTAGACGGAACATTGTCTGGCATACCTACATACTGGTCCACAATGTCACATATCCTATTAACTACATCAATATTTCGTAATTCCGAATTACCGCCAATATTATATGTTTGACCTATTTTTCCCTTATTTAACACTGTGCACAAGGCCTCAACATGGTCATCTACGTGTAGCCAGTCTCTTATTTGATTCCCACTGCCGTATATAGGCAAAGGCTTACGCATTATGGCATTACATATCATTAATGGAATTAGCTTTTCGCAATTTTGATATGGGCCATAATTGTTGGAACAGTTACTTATTATGGTAGGTATCCCATATGTACGATTCCATGCTCTTACTATATGGTCAGCGGAGGCTTTGCTTGCTGAGTATGGTGAGCTAGGTGCATATGGGCTTTTCTCAGTAAAAAGTGGTAGTGGAGAAGCTTCATCTTTTACGCTGTCAGGGTGTGGTAAATCGCCATAAACCTCATCGGTAGAAACGTGTAATAGTTTAAAGTTTGAATGTTTGTTACCAGTAAGGGCACTCCAATATGAAGTGATACGATCGAGCAGAGTGTAAGTACCAATAATGTTGGTTTGAATAAATTCGGCAGGTTTGTCTATAGATCGGTCTACATGGCTTTCAGCAGCCAAATGTATAACGGCATCTGGCTTATGCTCATTTAGAATTCTGCTCAGCCTTGTACCATTACATATATCTGCACGTTCAAAAATGTATCGGGGACTATTGCTAACGCTTTTCAAGGCTTGCAGGTTACTAGCATACGTTAGCTTATCTAAGTTAATTACTTTATGTGATGTGTTTTTGATAAGGTGACGTACAAGAGCAGAACCAATAAACCCAGCTCCGCCTGTAACTAAAATGGTTTTATTAGTACTCATGTCAACCTGCAGGGTTAGTGCTTTCTTTTTCCTTAAGCTCTCGCTTTATTGCATATTTAGCATGTAGGTAAAGCTGCAGCGCCTGCTTCATATTTAACATTAACCATAATGCTGAAACACATAATGCAATTGCTGACAAATGAGTTAGCCAATGTGGCCATATACTTGCCATAATAAGCAAAGAAAGGGCTATCCAGTGAGCATACACTTGTGGTCTGACATAACTGTCTGGCATAAAGTGCTTAACTTTAGGTACCGACCGTAGTGCAATAGTTAGCTTGCGTTGTGTGTTATACCAAAGTAAGAATGGGAGTATTTTATATAGCATGCCGTTTACCGCTGACCATGCAAAACCAATGATAAATAACACACCTAAAGTAACGGAGAGGTCTGCCACGTTGGCTATATGCAATAGCCATACGGGAAAACAAGCCGCCAGGCTAGCAATGGAGGTAAGCCAGAATAATGTAGTGGTATCTGGTTCTGGTCGTTTCCTTTGACGCAGAACATCGAAAGTTACGGCTGCATATACCAGGTAAGCTAGTATTGCAGCTGATGAAATTAAGAGTGAAACCTCAGTTTTTATACTCCAGTTAACTAGGCTGTTTGCCGTTGTTAGCCCCAGTATTATAAAGATAACCAGAGCCAACCAGCGTGTAATAAATTTAGGATATAGCTCGGTTACTTGAAACATGGGTATAACTTGAAAGCTTATGCCTATAATTAAAATACCAACCCAGCCCAAGGTGCCCCAGCTCGCATGCAAGTCGGTTAACTGGCGTGGTAAGGGTAGCTCAAGCGCTATGCTACCCGCTAATGTAAGGCCAAGAAGTACTGTTATTACAAGTGATATAACAGCCAAACGTACAGCCATTAAAATAGTTGGTGAGCCTTTTGTAGCCTGTTTCCTATGCACCCACATACCAAACAAGACTGCAACTGCAAACCACCACATTCCTGCAGCCAACAAAACTAATGCCAGACCAAATAAAACTGGTGAAAACATTATAAATGCAGTTGCCAGTATTATTGAGCCCAAGCATAAAGACACATGCACTACATATGCTGTGGTTTTAGCTGATATTACGTGTATACCAGTAGCAACTGGTAGTATTTGCATTAACGCGCCTGCCATTACATTACCTAACACCCCAAGGGTAAATAAGTGTGTAATGGCTAGCGCAGAACTATTCCACCTTGAAATTAAAGCGGTTGGCCCATACCAGAATAATAGTATTCCAGCCAGCAGTACAAATGCAGGCGTACTTACTATAAAACGCAAAGGTATGCTCAAAGGTGGGGATGAATCAAAAGAAAGTGCTCGTTGCATTTATGACGGCTATTTAACGGTTATGTGATATTAAAATCTGGAAGTTGTCTTCACCCAGCTGCTTGGTTTGATATTTGTAACCTTGCCTTAACAAGATTTCGTATAGTGGAATTGGTTCACGGTGAATGTGAACGCATAATGTATCTCCAAGAGATAGGTCTACAAGAGCATCAAGTATGTGCTCCATGGGTTCAGGGGGTGGCAGCCCTCTAACGTCTAGAGTCTTGCCGTATTTACTATTATCCATTTCTTCAGAACTGTAACCTATAAATATTTAAACACTCACAGAAGTATTAATAAAGCTAGGGCCTTGATAATGATCAATGTAATACAGGCAAGGCACAGGCATAGTATATGACTGTTAGTTTGCTTGAAATTTATATTATGTCCAACAAACGGTTAGAACTAGTTTGCCCGGCAGGAAGTCTGCCAGCTTTGAAAGCAGCTATAGATAATGGTGCGAATTGTGTATATCTAGGCTTTAAGGACGCTACCAATGCTAGAAATTTTGCAGGACTTAACTTTGATGAGTCATCAATAGTTAAGGGGGTAAATTATGCTCATTCCAATGACGGTAAGGTATTGTTGGCACTCAATACCTATCCACAGGCGTCTGGGTGGGAACTATGGATCAATGCAATAGATAAAGCCGCTGCCATAGGTATAGATGCACTTATAGTTGCCGACGCAGGGTTAATGGAATATGCAGCACACAAACACCCAAATCTTAGGCTGCATTTATCAGTGCAGGGTTCGGCTACAAATCTTGATGCCATTAACTTCTACTATAAAAACTTCAACATACAGCGTGTGGTGTTACCCAGGGTTCTAGCTATCAACCAGGTGCAGCAGTTAACAGAGAGCTGTCCCGTTGAGGTGGAAGTATTTGGATTTGGTAGCTTGTGCGTAATGGTTGAAGGGCGTTGTGCTTTGTCATCTTATACAACCGGTGAATCGCCCAACACTCATGGAGTGTGCTCGCCAGCCAGCTCTGTGCGTTGGCATCAAACTAGTAATGGATTAGAGTCTCGATTAAACGGTGTGCTTATAGACCGTTATTCAAAAGATGAGAATGCTGGGTACCCTACACTATGCAAGGGGCGCTTTGATGTCAGAGAGGAAAACTATTATGCCTTGGAAGAGCCCACTAGCCTTAATACCCTTGAAATACTCCCCCAGCTTATAGAAATGGGCGTTAGCGCTGTGAAGATTGAAGGACGGCAACGTAGCCCGGCCTATGTTGCTCAAGTAACCAGAGTATGGCGTGACGCTATAGATAGTTGCTACTCCAGCCCCGATAGATATTCGGTGCGGCCAGCATGGATGAGCGAGCTTAGCAAGGTGTCCGAAGGTCAGCAGCATACATTGGGTGCTTACCATAGGCCCTGGAAATAAACCTTTCATAAATTATCTTTAAAGGCGTACTTCTGTGAAAATAGCTCTAGGACCCTTACAGTACTACTGGTCCAAAGATCAGGTGTTTCAGTTTTATGGGAATATGGCTGATTCTTCAGTCGATATTTTTTATCTAGGTGAAACCGTATGCTCTAGAAGGCATGAACTAAGGTTGGAAGACTGGATGGATATAGCCAATATGTTGGTGAATGAAGGTAAAAAAGTAGTACTTTCTACCCAGGTATTGCTAGAAACAGCCTTAGATTCACGTACCATGGCAAAAATTACCGATCAAGAAAATTATTTGGTAGAAGCCAATGATATCGGGGCTGTTAATCGCATGCAGGGTCGCTGTTTTGTGGCAGGTCCATTTGTCAATATATACAACGTACCAATGTTAAACCTCATGCATAGGCA
>JAJYRX010000153.1 GCA_021793875.1 Pseudomonadota bacterium | reverse complement strand
TACTTTTCGCTATGTTAACGGGCAGCCTGAAGAGGTCGATACCGTAGTTTTATCAACACAGCACGATATCGGGGTTCAGCAAAGTGAAATTAAAGAAGCGGTAATAGAGGAAATTATTAAGCCTTGCTTCCCGGAAGGTTTGCTTACCTCAAAAACCCGTTACTTGGTTAACCCTACTGGCAAGTTCGTAATTGGTGGTCCGCAAGGTGATTGTGGCCTTACAGGGCGCAAAATTATTGTAGACACCTACGGCGGTGCTTGCCCTCATGGTGGCGGGGCTTTTTCTGGCAAAGATCCATCTAAAGTTGATCGTTCAGCTGCATATGCAGCACGCTACGTTGCTAAAAATATAGTAGCTGCTGGCTTGGCACGCCAATGCCAGGTGCAGGTAAGCTACGCTATTGGGGTTGCTGAGCCTATAAACATAACTGTTTATACAGAAGGCACTGGAGTTATCCCTGACGCTGAAATAGCGTTGCTTGTACGTGAACATTTCGATTTGCGTCCGCGTGGCATTGTCGACATGCTTAACCTGCTTCGCCCAATTTACAAAAAGACAGCTGCTTATGGCCATTTCGGTCGCTCAGAGCCAGAATTCACCTGGGAGGCAATCGATAAGGCTATGGCATTAAAGTCATAGGTTACAATTAGGTTTTCCTGAGGGGCGCTGCAACGGTGTATAACACCGCCAGGCTCAGGGCCTAACACAAGTTTTAAATGGTAACGGCGCTCATCTGTTCGGTACGAATGATGAGCCTCTGCATTGCGCAAGCTATTGGTTCGTACAGGTTCCCCGGAGGTTTATCCACCCATGAATACTGTATCTGATCACACGTTTACTGATTACAAAGTAGCCGATATCTCTCTTGCCGACTGGGGTCGGCGCGAAATAGCCATAGCTGAAACGGAAATGCCTGGGCTTATGGCCACCCGTGAAGAATTTGCAAGCCAACAGCCTTTAAAAGGCGCACGTATAGCTGGTAGCTTGCACATGACCATACAAACTGCAGTTTTAATACAAACTCTGGAAGCTCTTGGTGCTCAGGTTCGCTGGGCTTCTTGCAATATTTATTCCACCCAAGATCACGCTGCTGCTGCTATTGCTGCTAACGGTACACCTGTGTTTGCAATTAAGGGCGAAAGCCTAGAAGAATACTGGGAATACGCGCACGAAATTTTCAATTGGCCTGATAACAACCACGCCAATATGATTCTTGACGATGGTGGCGATGCAACAGTGCTTTTGCATTTGGGTGCACGTGCAGAAAAAGACATATCCGTGCTAGATAACCCTAGCAGTGCCGAAGAGCGTGTAATGTTCGCTTCTATAAAGAAACGGCTAGCTACAGACCCAACCTGGTACTCTGAGCGTCTTGCGTGCATACGTGGAGTAACTGAAGAAACCACAACCGGTGTTCAGCGGCTTTACCAAATGTCTAAAAAAGGTGAGCTGGCTTTCCCAGCTATTAATGTGAACGACTCAGTTACCAAATCCAAGTTCGATAACCTTTATGGTTGTCGTGAATCTTTGGTAGACGGCATTAAGCGTGCTACCGATGTAATGGTTGCAGGCAAAATAGCCGTGGTTTGCGGTTTTGGTGATGTTGGTAAAGGTAGTGCTCAAGCTCTGGCCGCTTTGCGTGCCCAGGTATGGGTAACTGAAATAGACCCAATCTGTGCGCTACAGGCTGCCATGGAGGGGTATAAGGTGGTAACACTAGACGAAGCTGCTGATAAGGCAGATATATTCGTAACAGCCACCGGTAACTATAACGTCATAACGCGTCAGCACATGGAGCGCATGAAAGATCAGGCCATAGTGTGCAATATAGGTCACTTCGATAACGAAATCGATGTCGCTTCCATTGAAGATTTACAGTGGGAAGAAATTAAGCCACAAGTAGATCACGTTATTTTCCCCGATGGTAAACGCATAATACTGCTTGCAAGGGGTAGACTGGTTAACCTTGGTTGTGCCACAGGTCACCCGTCGTTTGTCATGTCTGCTTCTTTCACTAACCAGACAATTGCCCAAATAGAGCTGTTTAACCGAACTAGCGAATACGAAACTGGCAAGGTTTATGTTCTTCCTAAACACCTTGATGAAAAAGTGGCTCAACTGCATTTGTCTAAGCTGGGTGTGAAGCTAACCAAGCTAACCGAGCAGCAGGCGAACTACATAAACGTACCGGTTGATGGCCCTTACAAACCCGATCACTATCGCTACTAGGAGATAAACATGGCTGCCATGTTATTGGTATGGATACTTAACGCAGTAGCCTTGCTGGTTGTTGCTTACGTTTTACCCGGAATTCATGTGGCAAGTTTTGGTAGCGCCATGATAGCGGCGCTTGTTCTTGGCTTGCTAAATGCTTTAATAAAACCTGTTCTAGTAGTTTTAACGCTGCCTATAACGCTGGTTACACTGGGTTTATTTTTATTTGTGCTTAATGCGCTGGTGTTCTGGTTTGCGGGCAGCATATTAAAAGGTTTTTCCGTAGACGGGTTTTGGTGGGCCTTTATTGGCGCGCTGGTATATACATTGGTATCGGGGCTGCTTGCACGTGCATTGTTGGCTTAGGCCATAAAAAGTTTAAAAAATGTCTGAAGTTACAAATAGTGTGCCGCTTAGTCTTGAGTTTTTTCCGCCTCGCGACGCTGCTGCGCAGGAACGCCTTGTGCGGGCTGCAAAGCAGTTGCAGGCGCTTAACCCAGAATACATAAGCGTAACTTTTGGAGCTGGCGGTTCTACCCGTAGTGGAACAATAGAAACCGTCAGCATGATGAAAAACCTTGGCTTTGATGCTGCACCTCATTTATCTTGTGTAGGATCAAGTCGCAGTTTTTTATCAGAAACCCTTGATACTTATAAACAGCTTGGCATAAAGCGCGTTGTGGCCTTGCGAGGCGATATTCCATCGGGTATGGGGGGCGATTCCGGCGAACTACACTATGCAAATGAGCTTGTTGAGTTCATACGCAAGCATAGCGGTGATTGGTTTCACATAGAGGTTGCTGCTTACCCCGAGGTGCATCCGCAGGCTATTAGCCTTGAGGCTGACCTAGATTTTTTTGTGCAAAAGGTTAATGCTGGCGCCAACGCTGCTATTACACAGTATTTTTTTAACGCTGATGCATATTACGACTTTGTCGAAAGGGCTAGTGCGAAGGGGGTTAGCGTACCTATAGTGCCAGGTATTATGCCCATAACAAACTTTAAACAGCTGCAGCGCTTTTCAAATATGTGTGGTGCCGAAATACCCCGTTGGTTGGTTAACCGTCTGGTAGATTACGCTGACGATAAAGCCTCGTTGCGCGCGTTTGGGCTTGATTTTGTATCTAAATTTGCGCAAAACCTTATCGATAACGGGGCGCCCGGTGTTCACATTTACACATTGAACAATGCTTCGGTTACAACCGAATTGGTTAACCGGATTTCGCCCAGCCTTTATCGGTAAGAATAAGGTCTAGCTTCTGATCGTGTTCATGCCATTGCCAAGGTGTATGGCTGCTATATATCTCTAGGCTAAGGTCACCACACGCCCAGCCGATTCCTATGGTTGTGAACTGGTGCCCACTTTGTCGCAATTGCCCAATGGTGCGGTCGTAATAGCCGCCACCATAACCCAACCTGTAACCCTCACGGCTATATCCAAGGGTAGGAACCAGCATAAGATCAGGGTTGTTTACTACGGGGCCAGTTGGTTCCATAACACCATAGGCACCACGCGTCATTTCTTGTTCAGGTGTCCAAGCTCTGAATTCTAAGGGCAGGTTTTTACCTTTAACCACAGGTAGTATTACTTCATAGTTGTGCTCTTCTACCCATTGCTCTAACAAAGGCTGTAGTTCTGGCTCTTCTGGCAGAGACCAGAATGCCGCTATAGTTTTTACTAAAGGCTTGTTCTGTTCTTTAAGGCTTTTTTGAAGAGCGGCCAGCCAGGTAAACAAACGGCCTCGCATTATAAGTGCACCTCGGCTGGTATCCCTAGGTGTAAGTTGCTCACGCTGATTTTTTATAAGTTCTCGCAAAGAATGGTCGTTATTAGTTATGCTATTGATCATGTCCATGAAGATAAAGTCGGATTTTAAGGGGGGGCTATGAGCCGCTGTAGTTTTTTGGCGTTTACTAGAGCATCTATTGTAAAGGCTAGTTTAGGGGTGTTTGCCAGTTTGGCCGTTGTTGCTATTAATACATCTGTAGCAGCAACACCGTCAAATGCCCGTACAGCACTAGAAAAAGCATACGAGGCAGTTGAGAAAAAACAATGGAATAAACTAGATGAGTATGTTGTTCCGGCGCTTGCTGACCC
>JAJYRX010000152.1 GCA_021793875.1 Pseudomonadota bacterium | reverse complement strand
GGTGCTTGACACTATTAACGGCATAGCCAGCTTTTTTTCGTGCCTATACAGGCCTGGTGCAATAAAGGCCCACGCCTGATACAAGACAAAAGGTAAAGCAAGTACAAAAGATACCAGCAAGGTTACTTTTACTGGCACTATGAATGGGCTCACCACGCCGGTTGCTATCATGCTTGTGCCTGCTGGCATGGCTGCAAGCATAGGGCGTGCAAGGAAATCGTATATATTAGAGAAGCCCGGATAAACAGCTAGAACAAGAAAAATTACCAGTATAGATAACACCGCGCGAACCAGTCGGACACGCAGCTCTACAAGGTGAGATATGAAAGTTTCCTGGGGAGCTTCGTTAGTCATGACTAGGCCTTGTTGTTGCTTGCCTGCTTAAGGCGGGCGTCTGCCAGTTCGGCATCGGACTTTGGCTTTGTATTAGCCTCTACTTTTTTAGTTTCCTGTGTAAGATCGCCTTCGCTTGTTTGTTTGGTGTCATCTGACTTGCTGTTAGATTTGGTGGATGAGTCTATTTCTTCTTTGGCTGATTTAGCAAACTCTTCCACTGATTTAGAAGCCTCTTTAAGAGACTGTTCTGCCTCTTGCAAAGGTTTGCTAATTGATTCACTAGTGTTCTTAATAGAAGACTTTACAGAATCGGCGGCATCTTTTACCTGATTTTTTAGATCATCGAGTTTGTCTAAGTCCATTTCACGTTGTATGTCTTTTTTCACATCGCCAACATATCGTTGGGCACGACCGACTAGATGACCTACCGTACGAGCAACCTTAGGCAAACGCTCAGGACCAATTACCACGAGCGCTACTACGCCTATAAGCATGAGTTCGGTAAAGCTTATATCGAACATAAGATGCAGACCTTATTAGGAGTCAGTTTTTTCTTTGGCCTGTACGTCTATAGTTTCGTCAGATTGTGTGCGCTGCTGTGTAACGGCCTCTGGGGATGATGCATCTTCTGCGTCGGCCATGCCTTTTTTGAAGCCTTTTACGGCGCTGCCGAGATCTTCACCCATGTTGCGTAGCTTTTTTGTGCCGAACACCAGCGCTACTATTACTAAAACTATAAGCCAGTGCCATATACTAAAAGTTCCCATATTGCTGCTCCTTAGGCGGCTGGTGCCGCTCGGTTAGACCAGGGGCGTGTGCCACCCAGTATATGTAAATGTAGATGAAAAATTTCCTGACCGCCTTCTATGCCCGAGTTTGTTACTAGACGGAACCCGCCTTCGTGTCCGGGATTACAGCCATTTTCTTGTGCAATTTTAGCCGCAAGCACCATTAACCTACCCAGCCATTCGGCATCGTGTTCGGTTACGTGCTGCATTGATACCACATGCTTCTTAGGTATAACTAGTATGTGCACAGGTGCGGCAGGATTTATATCGTGAAAGGCAAAGAATTCGTCGTCTTCATAGACTTTCTTAGATGGAATTTCGCCTTTAGAAATTTTGCAGAATAAACAGTCTTGAGTCATTACAGCAAAAACAAATTAATTTAAATAAGTAACCATTGTATTGTGTTTTATTATTTTTAATAGGGCTTGTGTAAGCAGGTTAGTGTAACTACCAACAAGCAGTTAGCTTTTTCTATTGTTTTTCTCAGTTATACCTGACACACCTTCGCGTCGCGCCAATTCATTCAGTACTTGTTCAGGCCTTATGTCGTAGTATGTAAGTGCTACAAGGCTGTGAAACCAAAGATCGGCGGCTTCATATATTACATCATCTTTAGATTGGTCTTTACAGGCCATTATTAGTTCAGCTGCTTCTTCACCAATTTTTTTTAAGAACGTGTTGGGCCCTTTAGCGAATAGCTTGGCTGTATAAGAGCTGTCTGTTTCAGCTTCGCAGTTGGCCATTCTTTTTTCAAGAGTATCTGCTAGTCTGGCAAGAATATTTTCGGGGCTATTTAAGCTCATTTATATATATCTTCTGGGTCTTTAAGAACCGGCTCTGAAACTTTCCAGAGTGGGTATGGGTCGTTACTAAGGCTTCGGTAGAAGCAGCTGTTGCGCCCAGTGTGGCACGCTATATTACCTTGTTGTTCTACCATTAAAAGTATAGTGTCACCATCACAATCTAGCATAATTTCTTTGACCAACTGCGTATGACCCGATTGTTCGCCTTTTCTCCATAAAGATTTGCGAGAGCGTGACCAATAAACTGCAATGCCGCTATTTATGGTTTCTAGCAGAGCCTCTTGATTCATCCATGCCATCATAAGAACCTTGCCAGTGGAATAGTCTTGCGCAATTGCTGCTATTAGCCCGCCAGTATCGAAGCTAACCTGTTCTAGGATGTTATCAGCGGACTTTTTTTTTAGTCCAATTTGAAGAGCCTCTTTGGCTTCATTTATTGTGTAGTGGCCGAAGTGAAAAATGCTTGCGGCAAGAACTGCGCTAGCGCCACCAACTACCACACCATCTACAAGGTGGTTAATATTGCCTACGCCACCAGATGCAATAACTGGCACGCTTATGCTAGAACTTACTGCTTTTGTAAGTTCTAGGTCAAACCCTTCTTTTGTACCGTCTTTATCCATGCTGGTAAGAAGAATTTCTCCTGCACCTAGATTAGCCATTTTTTGTGCCCATTCTATGGCATCTAGTCCGGTATTATTGGTTCCACCATGCGATACTACTTCCCATTTGGACACTCCAAAGCCAGAACCGGTTCGTTTTGCATCTATAGCAACAATAATTCTATTTGAGCCAAACTCTTGTGCAGCTTTTCTAATAAGTTCAGGGTTGGTTATGGCTGCGCTACTTATGGAAACTTTGCTGGCCCCAGCGTTTAGCAGTTGTTTTATGTCTTGGGTAGTGCGTACACCCCCACCAACATAAATTGGAATATTTATACTTTTAGCAATTTTTTCCACTACTGATATGGTGTGACCCCTTCCTTCGGTGGTGGCGCTTATATCTAGTAGTGTAATTACGTCAGCACCCTCTTTGGCATAGCGCTGTGCAACTTCAGCTGGATCACCGGCGTCTACCAGTCCGGTAAAATTTACCCCTTTAACAACGCGACCATTATTGATATCAAGGCAGGGTATTATCCTTGGATTGCCAACTTTATGTGGCTGGGTTGTTGTATTCATGATTATGCAAGCTCATCGGCAAGTTCCTGTGCTTTGGCGAAGTCTAGGGTACCTTCATATATACTACGTCCAAGAATTACCCCTTCAATTCCGGAATCGGCCACCTTGCACAGGTTACGAATGTCGTCCAGATTGGTAACGCCTCCAGAAGCTATTACAGGTATACGTACATGTTCGGCTAAACGTTGGGTAGCTTCGATATTTACCCCACTAAGCATGCCATCACGGGCAATATCGGTATATATAATAGATTCGCAACCATAGCCCTCAAACTTGCTAGCAAGATCAAGAGCATCGTGCTTGCTCACCTTGCTCCAGCCATCTGTAGCTACCTTCCCGTCACGAGCATCAATTCCAACAATAATGTGACCAGAAAACGCACTGCATGCGTCTTGTACGAAACCAGGGTTTTTAACTGCTGCTGTTCCTATAATTACATAGGAAATGCCTAAATCAAGATAATACTCAACAGTGTCTAGATCGCGAATGCCCCCGCCAATTTGTATGGGTATTTGACCATCAATTTCATTGATTATGGACTTAACAGCTTTAGCATTTTTTGGGCTACCGCTGACCGCACCATTTAAGTCTACTAAGTGCAATCTTCGTGCCCCTTCATCAAGCCATTTTAATGCCATTTCGGCTGGGTTATCGGAAAAAACAGTAGTTTCGTTGAAATCGCCCTGACGCAGTCTTACGCACTGCCCATCTTTAAGGTCTATAGCAGGTATTAGCAGCATGGTGGTTATTATTTAATGTGTGATTTACGTAGAGTTATATAAATATTACAGCATACCTTTAGTAGAGGGTATGACTCCTTCACTTCGTGGGTCTTGCTCCACAGCCATGCGTATGGCTCTGCCAAATGCCTTGAATACTGTTTCGCATTGGTGGTGTGAGTTTTCACCTTTAAGGTTGTCGATGTGAACGGTTGCCATAGAATGGTTAACAAACCCCTGGAAGAATTCCCTGGCAAGCTCTACATCGAATGTACCTATACGTGCTTGTGTAAAAGGCACGTGATAAAACAAACCTGGACGCCCAGAGAAGTCTATTACAACGCGCGATAGGGATTCATCAAGCGGAACATATGCATGACCATAACGTTTTATACCTGCTTTGTTCCCGAGAGCTTTAGCAAAAGCCTGGCCTAGGGCTATACCAATGTCTTCCACACTATGATGGTCGTCTATGTGGTTATCGCCATCACAATATACTTCAAGGTCTATAATGCCG
>JAJYRX010000151.1 GCA_021793875.1 Pseudomonadota bacterium | reverse complement strand
TAAATGATTGCTGCCATATTTGTTTGTAACTATGAACTCTTGTGCGCGTTGAGCTTTTTCTTTTGCAGTGCGAACAACGTACTGTGTAACTGTTTCCCCAGGCAATCTAGGTTCGTCTTCTCCTGGTGGTGGGGGTACTTTAATCGTTTTATATTCGATTTTTAGCTGAGTTAGTATCTCTTGACGGCGCTGACTATTGGAAGCAAGTAATAATATGTGCTCAGGGTGAGCTTTCCTTAACATAGTAGTTACCTGTTCAAGTTCTGTGGTATGGATGGTTAGCTAGTATGGACCATGCTCTGTATAACTGCTCAGCTAATAGAACACGTACTAATGGGTGTGGCATAGTTAAATGAGACAACTTAATTTTAGTAGCCGCATTGTTTTTTAGTTGATGGTCAAGACCATCAGGACCACCAATATAGAACACAATATTTTGTGTTTCTAACCGACACCTATCTAGCATATTTGCTAATTCCCTGGTGCTTATATCTTTGCCTTTTTCGTCCAGTGCAACTGTATAACTGTTTTGTGGCGTCACATTAAGTAGTCGTGTAGCTTCTAGACTCATTATTTGTTTAGGCGTTTTACCTTGGCTTCGTGGCTCAGCTTTTACTTCTTTTAATATTAGTTGAAAGTCGGATGGTATGCGCTTGGCGTATTCTTGCCAAGCGATATTTACCCATGATGGCATTCTAGTGCCTACGGCCGCGATAATCAGATTCACGTTATAAGCTAATAGGTGTGGTTGACTGTGGTAGTAGCTTTACCCGCACGGGCTTATCGCCCCAGATTTCTTCCAGGTTGTAATACTGTCGTATTGCCGGCTGCATTACATGAATAACTATGTCTCCCGCATCTATAAGTACCCACTCTCCAGTTTCATATCCTTCTTGAGCAAGTATTTCAATATTTTTTTCTTTTAGATCTTCTGTAAGATGAGATGCTATTGCACGTGTTTGTCGGTTTGAGGTACCGCTACAAATAATTACCCTGTCAAAAAGGCTTGTGAGGTGCGTAGTGTTAAATACCTTAATATCGTGTGCTTTGCTGTCTTCCAAAGAGTCTATAACAATGCGTTGTACTTTTTGCAGGTCCATATTGTTTAAGTTGTTTCCAAGTTTAGTTTACGTATAGCCCATTATCTTTAATATATTTCAAAACAGTTGGGTCAAGGGCTTGTAATGCTTTATTGTAATCGCCACTAGCTAGATATTCACGAATGTTAGTTGAAGAAATTTCAGTGGGGTTAAATGGTATATATAGAATTCTTTTTTTATAGACTGATAGTTTATGTTCTAGTTGCACGGGAACAGACTTTGAGCTTCCGGGTCGTTGTGCTACCGCAAAAGTTACCATATTTACCATTTCTTCCCATTTATGCCAGCTGCAGAAATTAGCAAGTTGATCTGTGCCCATTATCCAATAATAATTGTTATTACTTGGCAAGCTTTTAATAGTATCTATGGTGTAGGTTGTTCCGCCTCGTGCAATTTCTATGTTGCTAACCTTAAGGAAAGGGTAGTTACTTATCGCCATTCGTAGCATTTTAACCCTGTCATAGGCAGATACAGATAATTTACCTTTTTGCCAGGGAGCATAGGCGGGTAATAAGTATACATAGTCTAGCTTTAAATGCTTATATGCATTAACTGCTAACTGTACATGAGCATTGTGTACAGGATCAAAGCTTCCACCAAGAAGTCCTATATTAAAACTACCGTAGTTAAGCGAGGTTAAATCCATTCTTGGGGTTTAAGGAAGTTTTGTAATTTATATTCAGGACTATCAGGTTCTGGTTCCCACATGTATCGCCAATTTGCCGTGGGTGGCATAGATAATAGAATTGATTCTGTTCGTCCACCTGACTGCAAGCCAAACAACGTGCCACGGTCAAACACCAGATTAAATTCAACATAACGACCGCGCCTGTATGCCTGAAAACTGCGTTCGGCATCACCATATGGTGTGTTGCGTCGTTTTTCTACTATAGGTATATATGCATCTGTAAAGCTATTTCCTACAGACTGTATCATTTTAAAGCTTTGATCGAAACCAGATTCGTTAATATCATCAAAAAACAGTCCGCCAACACCTCTAGTTTCGTCGCGGTGCTTTAGATAAAAATAATCATCACACCACTTCTTGTATTTTTGATATTTGTCTGCGCCAAATTTATTAACCGCTTTTTTGCATATGCTATGAAAATGCTTAACGTCTTCCAGGTACGGGTAGTAAGGCGTAAGGTCTAGGCCTCCACCAAACCAGAAGACAGTTTCTTGTTTGCTATTTGTGGGATGGGCAACAAATAGTCTGACATTCATATGGCTAGTTGGTACGTGCGGGTTACGAGGATGCAGAACTAATGATACCCCCATGGCTTCCCAAGGCCTGCCAGCAAGCTCGGTTCGTCTTGCACTGGCTGATTTGGGCAGAGTATTACCGCACACATGACTAAATAGAACAGCCCCTCGTTCGAATAAGTTGGCGTTCTCAATATAGCGTGAAATACCGCCGCCGCCTTCAGTGCGATCCCATTTGTCGAAATTAAATTGCTCGTCACTAATAGACTCCAGTTTCCGAACAATATTGTTTTGTAGGGTTAGAAAGTATTTCTTAACTTCGTTAGTAGGGATTTGCATGTTCTTTAATTAGTTAGAGCGCGCCATGCTATGTCTTTTCGGTACTGCATGCCATCAAACTCTGTTTGACTTACTGCTTTATACGCTATTGCTTGGGCCTCTTGTACTGTGTCGGCTAACGCTGTTACGCATAACACCCGTCCACCACTGGTTTGCAGTACCCCATCTTTTATTGTTGTGCCAGCGTGGAATGTTACGCAGTTATCAGAATTTGATGCAAGTTTAGTTATAGCATCGCCAGTTCTTACATTGTCTGGGTAGCCATAAGCTGCTATTACTACACCTAGTGCGGTGCGGGGATCCCACTCTATGGCATTGGGTGACAAGTTTCCATTTACCGCGCTTTCGAAGACAACTGCCATGTCATTTTTTATGCGCATAACTATAGGTTGAGCTTCTGGGTCGCCCATGCGGCAGTTATATTCAAGTACTTTTATGGGTCTGGTTTTATCGTCACCAGGCTGCACCATCAAGCCTGCATATAGGAAACCGCTAAACGGAATTCCATCAGTATGCATACCGTTTATTGTGGGTTGAATTACTTCTTGCATTATACGTTTGTGCATATGCTCGGATACTAATGGGGCAGGGGAGTAAGCACCCATTCCTCCGGTGTTAGGGCCTTTGTCTTGATCTAAAAGGCGCTTGTGGTCCTGGCTGCTAGCCATGGGAAGTATATTTTTACCATCACACATAACGATAAAACTAACTTCTTCTCCGTCAAGGAACTCTTCTATAACAACTCTTGCACCTGCGCTTCCAAATTTGCCTTCACCTAGCATGTCGTTTATTGCAGCGTGGGCTTGCTCTACCGTTTCTGCAACTATTACTCCTTTGCCTGCAGCTAGTCCGTCAGCTTTAACAACTATTGGAGCCCCCTGTTTGCTTACATATTTTTTCGCTTCATCGGGGTTATTGAAAGTTTTATGATTAGCGGTAGGAATGCCATGGCGAACCATGAATTCTTTAGCAAAGTCTTTGGAGCTTTCAAGCTGAGCTGCAGCCTTTGTAGGACCAAATATTTTCAGACCGTTTTGACGGAAAATATCTACTATGCCAGCTGCCAATGGGGCTTCGGGTCCTACTACTGTATATGCAATATTTTGCTCAGCAGCAAACTTGGCTAGCTCATGCGGGTCGGAGAGACTTACGGCTTCAAGTTTTTCTTGATTATGGGTTCCACCATTTCCTGGTGCTATATAAACTTTGCTTACCCTTCTTGATTTAGCAAGCGACCAGGATAAAGCATGCTCCCGTCCACCGCTACCTACCACTAATAATTTCATTGTTAGGCTTCTTCCGTTGTTTCGTCAAAAATAACGTTGGTATACACAACTTGCACATCGTCTAAATTTTCGAGTGTATCTAGCATTTTTTGCATAGTTTGTGCATCTTTGCCAGTTAGCTCGGTTTCAGTCAGTGGCTTCATTATTATGCCCTGAACCTCAGGAGTCATACCAGCTTCTTCAAATGCAGTTTTGAGCTTATGGTAGTCGGTAGGTTCACATGTTACCTCTATAACACCTTCTTCATCGGTATCTATGTCGTCAGCGCCGGCGTCCAGCCCAACCTCCATTACTTGCTCTTCGCTAGTGCCCGGAGCAAATATAAACTGTCCGCAATGCTTGAACAGAAATGTTACTGAGCCATCTTGACCTAGATTGCCACCATGTTTTGTAAGTGCATGACGTACTTCAGATACCG
>JAJYRX010000150.1 GCA_021793875.1 Pseudomonadota bacterium | reverse complement strand
CTCTTGGCGCCCAGGCCTTATCACCACAGTGATGACACTGCATATTGTGTGACTGCCTGGCACCACGATGCAAAACCATATATGCCGTACATCTGGTGCATTGTGAAACCCAGCCACAGGACACACACCCCAATACAGGAGAGTAACCACGCCGGTTTATAAACAATAAAACCTGCTCGTTCGTACTTAACCTATTCTTTATAGACTCTATTAACAATGGCGCAAGCCCCTGCTCTAGAACCAGCCTACGAGTATCTATTAGCTTGATTTCAGGCATGGCCACATTACGGGCTCTATTTTGCAAGTCTATGCGTTTGTATCGACCAAGCTGCACATGATTCCAACTTTCTAACGATGGTGTGGCTGAGCCTAGAACCACGGGTATACCCAGACTATGCGCCCGCCAAACAGCCATATCACGGGCTGAGTAACGTAAGCCATCTTGCTGCTTGTAAGAGGCGTCGTGTTCTTCGTCGACAACAATTAGACCAAGCCTGGGCACTACCGCAAAAACTGCTAGCCTGGTGCCAAGAATTATGTCTGCTTCGCCGCTTTCGGCCTGCAGCCACGACCTTAAACGTTCCCCGTCGGACAAAGCACTATGCATAACTGCAATACGGGCTTCAGGAACCAAAACCGACAACCTACCTCTTAAGGTTTTTTCAAGCTGCGGTGTCAGGTTAATTTCTGGCACCAGAATAAGAACTTGACGCCCTTTCTGGATAGCATTGGCTGCCAGTTGGATATAAACCTCTGTTTTCCCACTTCCGGTAACACCAAAAAGCATGAAGGTATTATGACCAGAAGAATTATTGACCTGGTCTATTGCGTATTTTTGGTCGTTTGTCAGAACGGGACTGTCTATAGGCTCAATGGAGGGAACCGCAGGGGCTTTTCGTTTTTTAAGCCGCTCTACAGGCCCACCTGCTGAGCGCTTACCCTGATAGGCAGCAACCTTGCGCAAGTTTGCCGGCAATGCTGGCAGTATTACTTCACCAAGCGGCCTTTGGTAATACGATGCGGCAAACTCTGCCATATGCAGCCAGCTTTTTGGAAGTGGTTGTATATCGTCTAATATTTGATCTATTTCTTTTACCTGATCAGCAGGTACAGATGGCTCTTCTGGATGCTCAACCACCACTCCTACAACCTTGCGTTTTCCAAAAGATACAATAACGCGTGTTCCAACTGGTACTAACTGTGATGACCTGTAGTCGTAGCTGGCAAACAACGGTACGTCTAGTACTATGCGCAACCAATGTGTATTAACCATATAGCCTGTGGATAACTTTGGGGAAAAGCTAATGAATAGATGTTGAAAACTTTATAAAGAAAATTAGTAAAAACCCCATAAAAACGGATTAAGCGCTAAAATCACATATAAATCAGGGAGTTATAGCAGCATCCTAGATTGCAACAGAGGAATCGCTTGCAAGTTAAGCATATTGACAAAACTGTGCAAAACTGACTTGAATATTACGCCTCTGCGTTTTCATAACCCAAACAGAGGCGTAGTTCATTGCTTTATTTATGCATTTTCTGGCTATACGTATGAACTTCATCTACCAAAATTTCAACAGACTCTGGTGGAGTGAACTGGGAAATACCATGCCCCAGATTAAATACGTGACCACCGTTACCTACAGGGCCGAAATCGTCAATGACCTGACGCGCCTGCTCACGAACTGCCTGCTCACCCCCAAATAAAACCATTGGGTCGAGGTTGCCTTGTAGAGCGACGGAATCATTAACCCGTTTACGAGCTTGCCCTAAGCTAGTAGTCCAATCTAGCCCAACAGCATCAGCGCCACATGCTGCGATTTTTTCTAACCACTGACCGCCACCTTTAGTAAATACTATTACAGGAACAGCTCTACCCTCACGTTCACGTATAAGACCCGAGACAACTTTACGTGTATAGTGCAATGAAAACTGCTCGAACTGGTTGTTAGCAAGAACACCGCCCCAGCTATCGAAGATCATGGCAGCCTGAGCACCAGCCTCTATTTGCTGGTTAAGATACTGTATGGTGGCCTGAGCGTTTATATCAAGTATGCGATGCAGAAGATCGGGGCGAGCATACATCATTGATTTTATATAGCGGTAATCTTTGGAGCCCTGTCCTTCTACCATATAGCAACCTATAGTCCAGGGGCTGCCAGCAAAGCCTATAAGAGGCACTTTGCCATCTAGCTCTTTGCGTATCAGACTTACTGCATCGAACACGTATTGCAGTTTTTGCATGTCGGGTACTTCAAGCGCGTTGACATCGTTTTCTGTTCTTAAAGGGCGCTCGAACTGAGGACCTTCTCCGGCTACGAAATCGAGCCCAAGACCCATTGCGTGAGGTATGGTTAGAATATCTGAAAACAATATGGCAGCATCGAAGTCAAAGCGGCGTAGCGGCTGTAGAGTAACCTCACAAGCATATTCACGATTCTGCGCAAGGTTCATAAAAGAACCTGCCTTAGCACGAGTTTCTTTATATTCAGGCAGGTACCTGCCTGCCTGACGCATTAGCCATAGGGGAGTATAAGGAACAGGCTCACGCATAAGAGCCCGTAGAAATACATCATTTTTCAGAGGGGTTGAAGACACGTTAATCCTTATTCAGTAAAGGCGGAACAGATATGCTGCTTACCCACCTTCAAGTTTATGATCACGGGAGTTGTTGACACGGAATGCATCGGCATTAATTTTATGCTTTTGCATTAGAGCCCAGTACGCACGCCTATGCTTTTTGGCGCTTCTAGCCGCTAGGGCTATGTTACCTGAAGACTTGGTAAGCGATGCAATAATGTAGGCTCGTTCAAAACTATGAACTATTTTACCTTTGGCTGAGCCAAAAGACTCGCTACTATTTGCACAACTGGAGGCAGAGGCAATTGCAAAAGCATTAAGATGGTCATCAAGGTTGTCTGCAGCAACATTAAAGTTGGATGTAGATGACACACTTATAAGGCTATCTGAAACACTTATAACCTCTTCAGAAAGCGAGTCGTATTCAATTTCTGACCGTGGTTTTATAGAGTGTTTACCGGCTAATTTATCCATACGCACACGCAGTTCTTCCAGACATATAGGCGCACGAATGAAATCGTCCATACCCACGCGATATAAATCTTTTATAGCAGCAGCCTTTAATGTATCTACAAGGCAAATAACCGGCACCTGCCAAATAGACTGAACTTGCATAAGCGCCTGACGTGTCCAAGATAAATTGTTAAGGTCTACCTTTAATAGCACTGCATCGAAACGGCGCAACATTAATGCCATAGTTTCAAGCACATTTGGTGCAGCAGGCCAGCTTGCTGGTATACGAATACTGTGTATGTGCAGTCTGCCATCGGCATGTACTGCAACGGTCTGATTGCCCGGAATACCTTGATTATTAAATTCTAGTATTGCGCAATCCATATGCTGACGCATGGCAATATCTCCAGGTGTATATTTAAATATTGCGTCAGCTTATACACACATTAGTGCATAAACAACCTGTAAAATTACTAGGACACTTTTATCACCTATACATATAAACAGTAAAAAAGAAATGTAAACAATGGTCAAGATAGCTTTACTATCAACCGGCGGAACTATTGCCAGCACTGCCGATAACGAAGGACGCGGTATTGCAGGCCGGCTTCCAGGGGAAGAGTTAACCAGAAACATCAATTTAAGGCCCGAAATTTCCCTAGAAGTACACTCGGTACTACAAAAACCAAGCAATGCAGTTACATTTGCAGACCTGTGTACTTTGCACCACAAATGTCAGGAACTTATAAACGGTAATCAGGTTGACGGCATAGTCATTACACATGGAACCGATATGCTGGAAGACACAGCATACTTTTTGGAAACAACAATAAGTACCGCTAAGGTTCCTATTATTGTTACAGGGTCTCAACGAGTTCCATACGCGAATGGTACCGATGCGTATACAAACCTTGAACATGCTATTCATACAGCGGCAAGCCCTCAGGCCAAAGGCAAAGGTGTTCTTGTGGTTTTCAACGAAACTGTATACAGCGCCGCATTTGCACGTAAGGTCAGCAGCTTTCAGCTAAACGGCTTTGACTCACCCGGATACGGGTGTTTAGGCGTTATAGACAATGGCAGCCTTCACTTGTACAACAGTCCGGTGCGTATGCCGGTTATTAATATTGCCGCCGATACTTACAACCTTCCTAACGTAGAAATAGTTAATTGTTACCTTGGGGGCAGCGAATATATTTTACAAGCATGTATTAACAGCCCAGACCCTGGCTTGGTAATAAACGGTGTAGGTCGGGGACAAGTGCTACCAACATGGGCAAAGCTTATAAAACAGGCTACTGACAAAGGAAAGAAGGTATTAGTCACCACA
>JAJYRX010000149.1 GCA_021793875.1 Pseudomonadota bacterium | reverse complement strand
AAGCTCAAGGCCAGACTTAATAAATCAAGCATATAAAAAAAATGCCTTGTCTGCGGAAGATAAGGCATTTTTAAATAGTCTTAAAAACTCTAGTTCAGACGATTAATTTGCTCGGTTAACTTGCCAAGTATCTGATTAAAACTAGAGAGACGATCGTGCTCTTGCTGTACAACAGTCTCAGGCGCTTTTTCAACAAAGTTTTTGTTAGACAATTTTGCTTCTGATTTAGAAATTTCCGCTTTCAAACGTTCAATCTCTTTATTTAGTCTGATCCGCTCAGCCTCTATGTCAATTTCTATGTGCAGCATAAGTTCTGCATTGCCGACAACCTGAACGGGTGCGCCTGTATCGTAGGGCAGGGTATCTACTATTTGAACGTCATCAAGCCGTGCCAAAGCCATCAGATATGGTTTGTTATATTTTAACTCTTCAACATTTCCACTGGCTATAAGTGGTACTTTCTGGCCTGGTGATAGGTTCATCTCGCCACGCAGAGCCCTTATAGCCTCGGTCTGTTGCTTGAGGGTTTCTATGCTTTTACTGGCATTTTTATCTACAAGCTCTGCTTGTGGTTGAGGATATGGCTGTATTGAAATGCTTGTTTCATTATCAGCTGTTATCTTTCCAGCAACTAATCCGACTTTCTGCCAGAGCTCTTCTGTAATAAACGGAATAATTGGATGGGCTAAGCGTAAGATCTCTTCCAATACGGTTATTAAGGTTATGCGAGTAGCGGTTGCTTCTTTGTTTGTTCCGTTTTGAAGTTGCACCTTGGCAAGTTCTAGGTACCAGTCACAATATTCATCCCATACAAAGTGATATATTGCGTTTGCAATATTATCAAAACGGTACTCTGAAAAACCTCGCTTAACTATTTTCTTGAGCTCTTGTAGTTCACTATGTATCCATTTATCAGCTACAGAATACTCAAGACTTACGTTGGATACATTTGAATATTCTTGTGCATGCTTTTCTGTATGCATAAGAACGAATCGGGTTGCGTTCCATAGCTTGTTGCAAAAGTTCCTATACCCTTCACATCGCTTTAGATCGAAGTTTATATTACGGCCAAGCGTTGCATATGCGGCCATAGTAAAGCGTAGTGCGTCGGTGCCATATGCTGGGAACCCGCTGGGGTAATCACGCATGGTTTGTTTACGAATTTTGTCTGCCTGGCGAGGGTTCATAAGGCCTGTGGTGCGCTTATCAAGTAAATCGTCAAGGCTTATACCGTCTATTAGGTCAACGGGGTCAATAGTGTTCCCGCGTGATTTGCTCATTTTTTTGCCGTTCATGTCACATACAAGACCATGTACGTATACATGCTTGAACGGTACTTTACCAGTCATGTGCATGGTCATCATAACCATACGAGCTACCCAAAAGAATATTATGTCGAATCCAGTTACCAGGACACTGGATGGCAGGTAGCGCTGCAAGTCGTCAGTATTGTTTGGCCAACCCATTGTGGTGAAAGGAACAAGAGCTGATGAAAACCAGGTATCAAGAACGTCCTCATCTTGAGTTAGTGGACCGGATACACCCGCTGCGTTAGCCTTTTCAACAGCTTCTTCATAGGTTCTGGCTACAAATATTTGACCGTCATCAGAGTACCATGCAGGGATTTGATGTCCCCACCAAAGTTGGCGTGAAATACACCAATCTTGTATATTTTCTAACCACTGGTTGTATGTGTTGGTCCAGTTGCTTGGGAAAAAGCTTATGTCGCCTTTAGCAACGGCATCTAGTGCAACTTCGGTAATACTTTTGCCCGGGTGCAAAGTGTTTTCCGGGGCAGGTTTTGACATGGCAACAAACCATTGGTCGGTAAGAAAAGGTTCTATTATTGTGTTGGTTCTGTCACCTCTTGGAACCATAAGTTTATGAGGTTTTGTTGCCTTTAAAAGGCCTTTTGAATCAAGATCATAAATAATCTTTTCACGTGCTTCGAACCGATCTAATCCTATATATTTCTGTGGTGCATTTTCTGATATTTTTGCATCTGGAGTTAGTATGTTTATAAGCTCTAGTTTGTGTCGTTGACCAACCTCGTAATCGTTAAAGTCGTGTGCTGGTGTAACCTTTACCACTCCTGTGCCAAATTCCGGGTCAACATAATCATCGGAAATAATAGGTAATAGCCTGCCCACTAGTGGTAATATCACATTTTTCCCAATGAGATGCTGGTACCTTTCATCTTCGGGGTGAACCATAACGGCAACATCGCCAAGCATGGTTTCTGGCCTTGTTGTTGCTACTACTAAATGTGTAAGGTTTCCGACAGCTTTTTCTAGTGGGTACTTTATTTCCCAAAGGTTGCCATCTTCTTCTTCGCTGACTACCTCAAGGTCAGAAACCGCTGTTCCAAGAACAGGATCCCAGTTAACAAGACGCTTACCCCTATATATAAGACCTTGCTCATAGAGCCTTACAAAAACCTCACGAACACCTTCGGACATATTTTGGTCCATAGTGAAGTACTCGCGTCCCCAGTCTGCTGAAGCACCTAGACGCCTGAACTGTTGTGTAATAGCGCTACCAGACTCATTTTTCCACTGCCATACGCGATCTACAAATTTTTCCCTGCCTAAATCGTGGCGGGAAATTTTTTGAGCATCTAGTTGTCGCTCAACGACTATTTGAGTGGCAATACCGGCGTGGTCGGTTCCAGGTATAAATACCGAATCGTTCCCAAGCATACGGTTATATCGCATTAGACCATCCATAATGGTTTGGTTAAATGCGTGCCCCATATGAAGCGTTCCAGTTACATTTGGTGGTGGGAACTGTATTACGAAAGGTTTGGAGCTGTTTTGCTGTTCGGGGTTCACATGCACACCAGCATTAAAGTAGCCGGATGATTCCCACTTTTTATACCAGCGTGATTCTATTTCAGAAGGTTCAAAACTTTTTGGAAGATCTTGCGTTTCAGACATTACACATGCAGAGTTGGAGTTTACGATTAAAACTGTATTTTAAAGCTTAGCGAGCAGCTGTGGGCGTGTTAAAATGATCAGCTTACTAAAAAACAAGCAATATAGTCGTTTTATTTAAAAATAACACTTTTCTGGAAACTTATTTCATGGCTATTGAACGTACTCTTTCAATTATCAAGCCCGATGCAGTTGCAAAAAACGTTATCGGACAAATTATTGCACGCTTTGAGCAGGCGGGTCTTAAAGTTGTTGCTGGTCGTCTTACGCATCTCTCACGTGAGCAAGCCGAAGGTTTTTATGCAGTTCACAAAGAGCGTCCTTTTTTTGGCGAACTAGTTGAGTTTATGATTTCTGGTCCAGTCTTTGTTCAGGTCCTGGAAGGCGAAAATGCTATTGCAAAAAACCGTGAGTTAATGGGTGCTACTAACCCTAAGGAAGCAGCTCCCGGAACAATACGTGCCGATTTTGCTGATAGCATAGATGCTAATGCTGTGCATGGTTCCGACGCACCCGAAACTGCTGCTACAGAAATAGCATTCTTCTTTAAAGAGTCTGAGATTCATAGCGCATAATCGCATTACTAAAAGGTCATATGTCTGTAAACATACAAACCGATCAGTCTAATACCAACATTATTGGCTATACTGCAAGCGAGTTAACAGAGCTGGTGGCCAATTGGGGTGGTAAGCCTTTTCGTGCTAAACAGCTTATGCGCTGGATTCATCAGCGCGGCGTAGGCTCGTTTGCAGACATGACCGATCTAGCGCGTTCATTTCGCAACCAGTTGTCCCAGCATTGCGTTGTTAAAGCTCCCGCAGTATCACATGAACATCAGTCAGCAGATGGCACAATAAAGTGGTTGTTTCAGGTAGATAAAGCCAACGCAATCGAAGCGGTGTTCATACCGGAAGATAATCGCGGCACTCTTTGCATTTCTAGCCAAGCAGGGTGCAACGTAGCATGCCCATTTTGCTCAACTGGATATCAAGGTTTTAATCGTAATTTAAGTACAGCCGAAATTATTGGTCAGCTATGGCATGCTCAACAGTATTTGCAGGCTGAGCCAGATTCTGCTCGGGTTAATGGGTCAAAGCAATTAAATACCCGTGCCATAAGCAATATTGTGTTCATGGGCATGGGTGAGCCTCTTCTTAATTACGAACAGGTGTTAGGTGCATTACGTCTTATGCTAGACGATAACGCTTATGGTCTTTCTCGACGTAGGGTGACAGTATCAACATCTGGTGTTGTTCCTATGATGGAACGCCTGGCACGGGATTGCCCTGTTGCGTTGGCGGTATCATTGCACGCACCTAATAACAGCTTACGAGACAGGTTGGTTCCACTTAATAAGAAATATCCTCTCAAAGAGCTTCTTGAGGCGTGTAATTACTACCTAGATTACGCACCACGTGACTTTATAACCAGAT
>JAJYRX010000148.1 GCA_021793875.1 Pseudomonadota bacterium | reverse complement strand
TCTTGGTCACACATGTCTCTAGCCCTATATTTTTAACTGCTTTTATTCGTTCTATTACATCATCTACCTGTTTTTCTGTTGGAGAACGCCAAGCAGCCCCCATGCAAAACCTGCTAGCACCGTTTGCCTTTGCCTGTTTAGCCATTTCAAGCACTTCATCTAAAGGCATAAGGCCGGAGGCATCAGTATTTGTCTGATACTTTGACGACTGCGGGCAATATGAGCAGTCTTCAGGACACCCACCAGTTTTTATAGACAGCAAGCTAGATTTCTGTACTTGATTGGGCTGATGATATTGCCTATGTATACTTTGCGCCTGCATAAGTAAATCTATAAGCGGCTGATCAAACAATTTTAATATTTCGCTACGCGACCACACTTTTACACTGCTATTTTCAGACTGCATTACAGACATTAGTACTCCTTATTAGTAATTAGTCTGCAATATTATGTAAACCAGTTTAATTTTCTCAATAAGCAAAAACCGATTGGATCAACTTAAAATCAGATAAAAAGCATCAACATTATGCTAACTATCAATATCTTCTGCCATTTTGCATGTAAGCTCATTAACAATAGCGACTTGCATTATTGTGTCAATTTGTATCTATAAGTTGAATAAATTATGTTTTGATGCACAAAACTATTTTTATTCCAATAGAATGGAAATCAGATACTCGTATGGAGAAAAACATGAAACATTCAAAAATTATTCTTGCTTCCGCAATGGCTGCACTAACAGTAAGCTTGGCCACAGGCTGCTCGGTAGCGCGTGATCAGGAAACTGTTGGCGAGTACGTGGACGGTTCTGCTATTACAGCTCAGGTAAAAGCTAAACTGGCGCAAGACGAACAGACTTCGGCTGCAAACATAAGCGTTAAAACTATAAATGCCGGCGTTGTGCAATTATCTGGCTTCGCTAAATCTGATGCTGAAAAAGCAAGAGCTGGCGAGGTAGCCAAGTCTGTTAAAGGCGTTAACCAGGTGCAGAACGACTTAATAGTTCGCCCATAGTAACTTAACGGCTTAATACTATTGCACCAGCTAGTGTCACTGCTGTTCCAATAAGTTGCAAAGCAGTAATAGGCTCCCCCAATAGCCATGCAGCCAAAAACAGCACTGACACTGGCCCGGTTAACCCTAGTTGGGCCACCATTGGTGCACCAATACGTGCAACTGCCCACATTATCATAAATGTGGGCACCACAGTATTTATGGTTGCATGAATAAAAGACAATTTATAAACAGCGTAGGGTTGTATTAAACCTTGCCATGAGTAAATTATAAAAAAGTGAACCATGCATATAAGACAAGAAACAAGCATGGCATATGCAACCAACCTTGTTGCACCCACAACCTTTAAAAGCTCACCCGACCCTATTAAGTATAGGGAATAGGAAACAACTGACCCTAGAACAAATAGAGAGCCTAACGCAACGTTATCGCCACTTATGGACAAGTCTTGTATGAATACCATTAAGACACCCACATAAGACAACACTAGAGCCATCCATTGTTTTTTTAATATAGGTTTGTTTAAAAAAATTGCGGACAAAATTAAAACAATTGTTGGTGCTAAAAATAGTATTAAACGTTCTAAGCCCGCAGAAATATACTGTAAGCCTATAAAGTCCAAATAGCTGGCAAGGTAATAACCTATAAAGCCCAAAAATATAAGCTGAGCAGACTGACCTTTATTAAGTTTTTGAATGCTGCCCCTATGAGCTTTTAAGGCTTGCGATAAGGCTATAACGGCAAAAAACGGCATTGACAGCAGCATACGAAAACCCATAACCGTTAGGGCATCGACACCGTACCTATAGGTTAACTTGGCAACAACCGCCTTCGCAGAGAATAAAACTGCCCCAAGAATTGCCAGCCAAAAACCTATCCAAAAAACCCGCTTGCTTGGTCTATGCTGCCCTTCAGAACTCATATATATGCTGCTTTTAGAAAAACCTTAATGATAACGTATACTATTGTTTATGAAGCAAATTATTAGTAATAAAGGTTCCAGACCAATACGCATATGGACTGATGATGTAGAAAGTACCGCGCTACAACAATTAAAGAACTTAGCGCAGCTTCCCTTTATAGCACCACACGGCGTAGCTTGCATGCCAGACGTTCACGCCGGTCTTGGCGCAACAGTTGGCACTGTAATTGCTACTGACTCGGCCATAATACCAGCCGCTGTAGGTGTAGATATTGGCTGCGGAATGAACGCTATAAAGCTTTCACTGAAGGCGTCCGATTTACCGGATAGCCTAACCGCTGTACGTCATGAAATCGAACGTAATGTCCCTTTGGGAGCTGGGGGAAATCATCGCGAAAAAAATGCGCCACCAATTCCACACGATATGCTTCAACGCTACAAGCTAATAACAAAAAAGCACCCTGGCATTTTTAATAAAAATGCCCACACTCAGCTTGGAACTTTAGGTTCAGGAAATCATTTCATTGAAGTATGTTTGGACGAGTCAGATGACGTATGGGTAATGCTTCATTCTGGCTCTAGAGGACCGGGCAACCTTATTGGTCGTTATTTCATAGAGCGAGCCAAACGCAACATGGAAAAACGGTTATCAACACTTCCAGATAAAGACCTAGCTTGGTTTGGCGCCCGCACTAAGGATTTCGATGACTATGTAGAGGCTGTTCAGTGGGCACAAGATTACGCTTTTGAGAACAGGCGCGAAATGATGCGAGCCGTACTTGATGCTTTGCGTCGCACCATTCCTATCCCATTCACCATTACGCAGGAGGCAATAAACTGCCACCACAATTATGTGGAGCAGGAAAAGCACTTCGGTCAAAAGCTATGGGTTACACGTAAAGGTGCTATACGTGCACGCAAGAACGACCTGGGCATAATACCAGGGTCCATGGGAGCACGCAGCTATATTGTTCGAGGTAAAGGTAACCCGGACTCATACTGTTCTTGTGCACACGGTGCAGGTAGAAGAATGAGCAGAACTGCCGCCCGCAAGAAATTTACAGTCAATGACTTAAAAATGCAGACCAAGGGCATAGAAAGCCGCAAAGACAAAGCAGTACTAGATGAGATACCGGGTGCTTATAAAGACATTGACGAGGTAATGCAAAACCAAACAGACCTTGTAGAAGTGTTACATACACTACGTCAGGTGGTAAACGTTAAGGGGTCTTAACCTTAGCGTGCAGTTCGCACACCTATTTGTCTCATAACATTGGCTAAATACCTAATCAGTCTTCTGTAGACTCTACCAACTATTCTAAGTGGTTTGGTTACTTTCCATGAAGTGCTTTCTTTTAGGCATTTTTCTTTATATAAAAGCTTGTTTATTGTTTGTTCTTGCTTCTTAATTAATGCATATTGCTTATTAACAAGCTCTTTATTTATATAAACATCATTTTTAAGACGCTTGTATCTTTTAACATTTTCCACCCCCATTTGATCTTCCATTGTTGATAGTAAAGAAAGATACTCATTAAGTTTTACGCTATGATACTTAGCATTACCGAGCAAATAGAAACTTGATTTAATAGGTTGCTCGAAGAGCCTATTGATTGCATCAACCTTATTATTAACAACGTAACGTATTAAATCACCTAATTTGTCATGCTCTTGCAAATGCCTTAATAGGTTTGCATGTCCCACATGTGGGAACTTGTAAACGTATACATTTGGATATGATACTGAAATAATCTTTTCTAAAAATAATACATCACGCTTGTTTGAGGGATCGGACAAAATATAAATATTATTACTGGTTAATTCATTTTCCTTTATATGGTAAGAATGATTAAAACTATGCGCACCTTCTTTATTTTGCAATAACGGATGAGCAGAGTTTCTGGGTGAAGCGGCCAAAACAGTTCCATTAACCGCACCAGCATAATAGATTGCACAGTAACCGCCTAAAGAGCTACCATACAAAAACACCTGTTTTTCAGCTACGACAGGACATACTGCTTCTTTAAATGCTTCAAAACTTAATGATTGGTAATATGAGCCAATAGCATTCGTACAGGCTATTACGTTATATCCAGACTTTAAGAGGAAGTCTAAACCAAAGCCTTTTGAGTGTATATCTCCACGTATTCCATGAAAAGTAATAAACGTTTTTGTTGAATAATTGTTGTAATACTTAATACAGCATTTATTAGCAGCGTCCTGGTAAAGAACACTTATTGGCACACTTATGCTGTCATCACCTTTATTTAATTTATATATATTGCTCATTGCTTAAGTTTTAAGGCAATAAATATCTTAGATATGGCGGAAGGGAATGGGAGTCGAACCCACCCAGCAACGCTTAGCGTCACCAACCGGGTTTGAAGCCCGGCCGGCCCACCAGGACCGTTTCCCTTCCGTTATCAAGACACTTCAAATAGGCTGC
>JAJYRX010000147.1 GCA_021793875.1 Pseudomonadota bacterium | reverse complement strand
CCATAGCCTGCCAAAAACAGCCCGCTAACACGTCCAACCTTTCTTGGTTTGCTTGAATAAACCCATAAAACAATAAATAGTAAAATGCCCTCAAGTCCCATTTCATATAGTTGAGATGGATGCCTAGGCTGGTGATCTGCCATGGGGAAAACCATTGCCCATGGTACATCTGTGGGCCTACCCCATAACTCTCCGTTTATAAAGTTACCTAAGCGTCCAGCAGCTAGCCCAAGGGGTACTAAAGGTGAAATAAAGTCGCCTAGTGACAGAAGCTTTTGGTTGCGAGCTTTGGCAAATATTAGAATTGCCAGTATTACTCCTATAAGGCCGCCATGAAACGACATTCCGCCTTCCCATATATAAAAAATATGTAATGGGTTGGCTAGGTACTCGCCTGGTTTGTAAAACAATATATAGCCAATGCGGCCCCCAATTATTACACCTAGGATACAGTAGAAAATAAGATCTTCAAGATCGCGTAAAGTTAGTTTTATGCCATTTTTACGTATACGATGACGACCCAATATCCATACCATAGCAAAGCCAAATAAGTACATAAGGCCGTACCAGTGCACGGCGATGGGCCCAATTTGAATTGCTATAGGATTAAAGTTAGGATGCTGCAGCATGTTGTTTTCGTGCTTGTAAATTTGTAACTAACATACTATAAACCGTATACAGATAGATGGTAATTAACTGCATATAAGTATCGGGATAAAAATGGTGTCAAAATGTGTAAGGGTCACATTTTTATTTACCTTTATGGTTCTTGTGTCAGCATACTTAATGTCAGGTAGTGTGCTGGCCGACACAAGCATTAATATTGTTAACAAAAACCGCTGCATGGCTTGTCACAGCGTAGACAAGAAGCGTGTTGGCCCGGCTTTTAAAGCCATCGCCAAGCGCTATGATGGCTCCGGTCAGGCTGTAGTGCACTTACAAACCACCATAAAAAATGGTAGTCAGCGTCGTTGGGGTGCAATACCTATGCCCGCTCAAAACCATGTTAGTGACGAAGATGCGCGCATAATTGCTCAATGGATACTATCACTTAGTAATGGAAATTAATATGGTAATTAGTTCTACCGACATAAAACATCTAGAGCGCTGCATACAGTTGGCGCAACAGGCCCTAGATCAAGGTGATATGCCGTTTGGGTCTGTTCTTGTGGATAACAATGGTCAGGTTTTAATGGAAGACCACAACCGAGACAACACAAAAAACAAAACCTGCCATCCAGAGTTTGAAATTGCCAGGTGGGCCGCACAAAACCTTAACGCTCAAGAACGTGCCTTAGCAACAGTTTATACATCTGGAGAGCATTGTCCCATGTGTTCTGCTGCTCATGCCATGGCTGGTTTAGGTCGTATTGTTTACGCTTCTTCTTCAGCACAGTTTGCTAGCTGGTACCAAGAGTGGGGTGTGCCTCTGTCACCGGTAAATCATTTGCCAATAAAGGCTGTAGCGCCAAGTCTTGAGGTTGCAGGGCCTGTTCCTGAATTGGCGGAAAAGGTTAGAACACTGCAGCATCGTTACTTGCAAAAGTCGTGCAACAAAGATGGGTAACCTGCTTTAACTATAAAGGTCAGAAATGAGTACAGAGCAGATAATTCTAGGTGGTGGTTGTTTTTGGTGTGTTGAGCCAGTGTTCAGCAGTATTAAAGGGGTTGTTGAAGTTGTGCCAGGGTACTGTGGTGGCCACATAAACAACCCAAGCTACCATCAGGTGTGCACGCAGAATACAGGTCATGTGGAGGTTGTAAGGGTAAGTTTTAATGCTTCCAAAATTGGGTTGAAGCAGTTGCTAGAGGTGTTTTTTGCAACACATGATCCCACAACTTTAAATAGGCAAGGTGCCGATGTTGGGCCGCAGTACGCTTCTGTAATCTTCTATACGAAAATGGAGCAAATTGCGACAATAAATAATGTTTTGAACGAGGTTAAAAATTTGTTGTCTGATCCGGTTGTTACAAGAGTCGAAGAGGCTAAAACATTCTGGGTGGCCGAGCACGAGCACCACGAGTACTATTTGAACAACCCTTATCAGGGGTATTGTCAGGTTGTTATAGAGCCCAAGCTCATGGAGTTCAGGAAGCGCTTTGCAAACCTTATTAAAGCTTAAGTTCGCTGAACCATATTCGAATAATATGTGTGAGTCACCTTAGCCAAAATGGCAATAACTATAAGAGTAACAGCAACCCTACCAACTAGTATCACCCACAGGTTAGCTCCTATTGCAGCAAGCAACAGTGTGTCTTCAATTAGAGAGTGGCACAATGACAACCATGAAAGGGATAGTAAGCGTGTGCGGGCTGAAAACTGTCGACGCTCAGACTCTTCTATTATTAATGCACCTCCATAACTTAAACCTAGCAGTACGCCAACGGTAGTAACTGGTGCGGCGTGTTCATTAAGCCCAGAGATACGAAGCAATGGTGTAATGGCTTTCGTGAACCTTTCAGTTATTCCTAGGTGCTCTAAGGCATCAAGGATAAGCACCAGAGCTACAATTATCAGGAATGTTATTCCTAGCGCATAGCTTGTTGATACAAGCCAATCAAAGTAGTTGTCGCTATTGCTGTTAACGGTGTCAGTACCACGAAGCCACATTAGGTTAGCTTCTTCAGACATAATCCCAGTGGCTCTAGAAGTCCACGAAATTATTGCACCGTATACAGCAGCAACGATAATACGTAGTGTTGCGGTGCCTGCAAAACTAGCGCCAGCCTTTCTAACAATAGATTGCTCAACTGGTATGTTGTGGGAAATAAGCATCATTGCCGCTAGGGCGCTTAGTTGCCCAGCAGTTAAGTCTATGTTGTGAGCCAGACCAGCAATAGACGCTATGCCACCATATATACCGGTTAATATGGTTGTTACCCATATAATTGCGGCCTCGGGCGGCAGGTTAAATAAGCCCATAAGTGGTGCCATAAGCTTGCCAGCAATAGATACTGCGCCAATATCGTCTGCTACTTTAACTGCAAGCATTACTGGGATCATAACTTTCGCAAGCGTTATAAACATGCGAAGGCTGCGTTTGTAAGCCGTATTTAAATATGAAAACAACTTAGGCACCTAAGTGGTAAAAGAGTTAATAGGCTGATATTAAAGTACTTATGATAAACCCTTAGTAAGCGCAAAAAATAATTTCTTATATGCGCTTGCTTCCTTTAAATTAACTGTGCTATAGTTTCGTTCTTTCGGGGGCACAGCACTTTATTTAAGGCGCTGTTTTTTATTGCCGAGTTGTTTGGTTTTAGGCTTTTATTTTTAGTTGTTTTTAGCCACACACTTGACAGTTAAAAAAATATGCTTCATAATTTCACTTCTTTGCTTAAAGCGCACCGGGTTATTTACCTGCTGGGGTTTTTAGCAAAGCAAGTACAACTGCTCTTTAACAATATAACAGTCGATAAGTGTGGGCGCTTTGGATACGAATGCGCTTAGGCTAGCAAGGTTTAATTTATTAGATTTTGTTTAGTCTTACGCAAACATATATACAAGGTGCTCGCATACATGAAGAAATTAAGTAAGGTTAATTAATTAATCTTTGTCTTTTTTCTTTGAGCACAAGCTAACAGGTTTAAACTGAAGAGTTTGATCCTGGCTCAGATTGAACGCTAGCGGGATGCTTTACACATGCAAGTCGAACGGCAGCGACATGAACAATTCCTTCGGGATGCGTTTATGGGCGGCGAGTGGCGAACGGGTGAGTAATGTATCGGAACGTGCCCAGTAGCGGGGGATAACCACTCGAAAGAGTGGCTAATACCGCATACGCCCTACGGGGGAAAGGGGGGGATCGCAAGACCTCTCACTATTGGAGCGGCCGATATCGGATTAGTTAGTTGGTGGGGTAATGGCTCACCAAGGCAGCGATCCGTAGCTGGTTTGAGAGGACGACCAGCCACACTGGGACTGAGACACGGCCCAGACTCCTACGGGAGGCAGCAGTGGGGAATTTTGGACAATGGGGGCAACCCTGATCCAGCAATCCCGCGTGTGCGATGAAGGCCTTCGGGTTGTAAAGCACTTTTAGCAGGAAAGAAATAGCCCGGGTTAATACCCTGGGTGACTGACGGTACCTGCAGAATAAGCACCGGCTAACTACGTGCCAGCAGCCGCGGTAATACGTAGGGTGCAAGCGTTAATCGGAATTACTGGGCGTAAAGGGTGCGCAGGCGGCCTGTAAAGAAAGGTGTGAAATCCCGGGGCTTAACCTCGGAATTGCACTTTTAACTGCCAGGCTAGAGTATGTCAGAGGGGGGTAGAATTCCACGTGTAGCAGTGAAATGCGTAGATATGTGGAGGAATACCGATGGCGAAGGCAGCCCCCTGGGATAATACTGACGCTCAGGCACGAAAGCGTGGGGAGCAAACAGGATTAGATACCCTGGTAGTCCACGCCCTAAACGATG
>JAJYRX010000146.1 GCA_021793875.1 Pseudomonadota bacterium | reverse complement strand
AGGGGTAAACTTGTTTTGATTAGAGCTAACAAGCTGACCCAAGGTTTTGCCTTCACCTTTGCTTAAATTACCATTTATATTGAGCCAAGACTGCATACCCCCATCTAGCACAGATACGTTGCTAAAGCCCAGCCACTTTAGTACCCACCAGGCCCTTACCGAAAATGTGCTGGTATCGGCATCGTATACAACTATGTGGCTATTTGGCGTAATACCAGCATTCAGCAAGCGCTGCTTTAGCTCTTGAGGGTTTGGTAGTGGGTGCCTTCCGTTGGAGCCAGTTGGCGTGCTGCAGAGATCGGAACCTTGGAACAAGAATAAGGACCCAGGTATATGACCATTTTTATACTGCTGATAGCCGGCGTTGGGGTCGGTAAGACTGTAACGCGCATCGAGCACAACAATGTGCCCTTCGGACACCAGGCTTTGCAATTCTTTTGCGGATATAAGCTGTTTATGCATGATGGGCTCCGTGGAATAACGTAAATTAACCCACAATAACTCAAAACTATAACTATACCCTCAAACAAAGACTCATAACATGCGTAATAGTCTTTAAAATATGAACTTGACCCATAAATATTGTTCTATTAAAGCTTATATAAATAACCAGGTTAGAAACACATGAAAAGAATATCGTTATTTTTACTGACCAACCTAGCAGTGCTTTTTGTTCTGAATATTTCCATGAGTCTGCTTGGTGTTGGCAGATACTTACATGCTAATGGGCTGGACATGACACAGCTGTTAGTGTTTTCGGCCATTATAGGTTTCACCGGTTCAATAATTTCCCTGTTATCTAGTAAGTGGATGGCTAAAAGAAGCACGGGGGCACGTGTTATAAACCCTGAGGCACCACAATCTAAAACCGAAGCATGGCTTGTTAACACAGTTCACCAGCTTGCCGATAGAGCAGGTATTGGTCATCCAGAAGTTGCTATATACGATGGCGCCCCCAACGCATTTGCAACCGGAGCGTTTAAAAACGATGCTTTGGTGGCTGTTTCTACGGGCCTGCTTGAAACAATGAACGAAGAAGAAGTTACAGCAGTCTTAGGCCACGAGGTTGCCCACGTTGCCAACGGTGATATGGTCACTCTTACACTTATACAAGGTGTTGTTAACACTTTTGTAGTATTTCTTGCCAGGGTGGTAGGATACCTTGTGGACTCTATAGTATTTCGTAACAATAACCAGCGCGGTGTTGGTATGGGTTACTACCTTACCGTTATGGTTTGCGAGGTGGTATTTGGAATACTTGCATCTATAGTGGTTGCCTGGTTCTCCAGACAGCGCGAGTTCCGTGCCGATGCCGGCTCAGCCAAATTGCTAGGCTCACCACAACCTATGATACGCGCCCTTACCCGCTTAGGTGGAGCACCAGCAAGCGACTTACCTAAAAACTTTGAAGCCAGCGGAATTAATAGCGCAAGGTCTTTTGGCTCATTATTTGCCAGTCATCCACCAATAGAAGTACGTATTAACGCATTACAAAATAATTAATAAATGTCTGAACTACTAGCACTCCTTAATTTCGGCGGTTACACGGCTCTTCTGCTGTGGGGGGTGTATATGGTTCAAAACGGTGTACAAAGAGCTTTTGGTGCCAGGCTTGGCCATATAATGGGCCAGGCCTTAGGCACTAGAACACGGGCCTTTTTTACTGGCCTTGGAATTACAGCTGCAATACAAAGCTCTACTGCGGCTGGCTTAATGATTACAAGCTTCGCTGCAGGCGGCATGGTTGCGCTAATGCCTGCACTTGCGGCCATGTTAGGTGCTAACGTGGGTACCACCATAATTGTGCAGCTTCTGTCATTTAACCTAACCGCCCTTGCCCCAGTGTTTATATTGTATGGAGTATGGTCTTACAGGCGACACGAACCGGGGCCAAAACGCGACCTAGGCCCAGTATTTACGGGCTTTGGTTTGCTATTGCTAGCGCTGCACCAACTTATGCTTATGTTCAAGCCAGTGCAAAGCGCTCCTGCGTTCTTTGCCATACTTGAGGCGCTTTCCAACCAGCCATTAATGGCACTTATTTTGTCCGCCATTCTTACGTGGGCGGCACACTCAAGCGTTACAGTTGTGGTGTTAATAATGTCTATGGCAGGCCACAACATGGTAACTCCCGAGCTAGCCTATGCCCTGGTACTAGGGGCCAACCTTGGCACCGCATTCAACCCCGTAATGGAAGGTGGTACCCCTGGCGACCCATCATCAAGACGTCTTCCCATAGGAAACCTTGGAACCCGTATAGTAGGTTGCTTAATAGCATTTCTGTTATTGCCATGGATACCATCAATTATGAAATGGACAACCAGCGATCCATCGCGGGCAGTAGCCAATTTTCATACTTTATTTAACATTGTGGTGGCCCTATTATTTCTGCCGTTTCTTAACCAGTACGCAAACTTTATAAACCGCATGCTACCTAAACGAGTAGACCCTGACGACCCATACAGGCCAATGTATTTAGATGAGTCGGCACACGAGGTACCTGCTATTGCGCTGGGTAATGCAGCCAGAGAATCGCTACGCTTGGCCGACATGCTTCAGTCGCTACTTGGCATGGTACGAGCCAGTATTTTAAATCCCGTACCACAAAGAATAGAACAAGCACGTCATTTGGCCAGTGCTGCCAGCCGCATAGAAACACTTATAACCACCTACCTTGCAACATCAGACCAAGACAACATGAATAAGTCTGACCGCGCCCGTATGAACGATATTATGGTATTTACCAATAATGTATCCAGGGCAATAGCTAGTGCCAGCACCGGAATGTTATGGCGGGTTACACAAGTTGGTCAAAGTGGTTGGGAATTTGACACTAAACATCGTAATAGCTTGCTAGAAGTAACCGACCGTCTTATGCGCAACCAGCGTCGCATGGCAGCCCTGTTTGTAGCTGAAGATCTCGGCAGTGCTAGATACCTTGCTTACGAAAAAGATTTCTTCCGAAACTTAGAACGCCAAACAGCCAATGACCATTTGCTGGAAATCAAAGCAGGTAAGCTAGGCACTCCAGAGGTAGGTGCCGCTTACCTAGACATATTGCGTGATGCAAAAACCATAAACACCTTTATGGTAGAAGCAGCGTCTTACCCAATTTTGGCAAGGCATAATGAGTTACTGCCAAATCGCCTACGCGATAACGATTCAGCCGAATAACAAATTAGTGCGCCTTATCCCAGTTTGGACCAACACCAACCTCGGCAACCAAAGGAACACTTAGAGTACTAACACTAGACATTAATGCTGGTAGTTCTTCTTTTAGGCGCTCAACCTCATTTTCTGGCACATCAAACACCAGCTCATCGTGCACCTGCATAACCATTAAAGTGCTTAGCTTTTGCTCCTGTAGCCAGTCTTGTATTTCTACCATGGCCATTTTAATAAGATCGGCCGCACTGCCCTGAACTGGCGCATTTATAGCGGCTCTTTCTGCTGCTCGCTGTCGCGGACCTTTAGCGCCCGACATGCCAGGCAAGCCTATACGGCGACCAAATATGGTTTCTACATAACCCTGACTACGTGCTAGTTTAGTAGTTTTTTCCATGTACTCGGCAACGCCCGGGTAACGATTAAAGTATTTATCTATATAAGACTCGGCGGCACTTCTTGTTATATCGAGGTTGTTGGCCAAGCCAAAAGCACCCATGCCATAAATAAGGCCAAAGTTTATCGCCTTAGCAGCACGACGCTGTTCGGCCGAAACTTTTTCTAGTTCTACACCAAACACCTCTGAAGCTGTGGCACTATGAATATCTGCACCTTGTTCAAAAGCCTTACATAAGTTTTCATCGCCCGACATATGCGCCATTATGCGTAATTCAATTTGCGAGTAGTCGGCCGATACTATTGTGCCCGCAGATGCAATAAAAGCGCTTCTTACACGACGTCCCTCGGGGGTACGCACGGGAATATTCTGCAGGTTGGGATCTGACGATGCTAACCTACCAGTTATTACCGCTGCCTGAGCATACTGTGTATGAACTCGGCCAGTGTCTGGGTCTATCATTTTAGGCAGCTTATCGGTATAAGTAGACTTCAACTTTGCCAGACCTCTGTAACTTAGCAAAAGTTTTGGTAACGGGTAATCTTGGGCCAAACGGGTAAGCACTTCTTCGTCAGTAGAAGGCGCTCCACTTGCGGTTTTACGTACTACTGGCAAACCCATTTGATTGAAAAGAATTTCACCTAGCTGCTTGGGTGAGTTAAGGTTAAACGGCTGGCCAGCTAGTTCATATGCTTTTTGCTCGAGCTCATTTAACTGCTTACCTATATCGTTGCTTTGCTGACGCAGAGCATCGGCATCAAGCGCAACACCATTTATTTCTATGGTAGTTAAAACTCGTGAAACATTTATTTCTAGCTGATATATATTTTCAAGAGATTCGGCTTCCTTTACTTGTGGGCGT
>JAJYRX010000145.1 GCA_021793875.1 Pseudomonadota bacterium | reverse complement strand
TTCCGATCTGCTACTAGGCCTACATACGATGCGCCTGTATATCAAAAGTCAACTGATTTTCTTGCCGATCTCAAAATAATAGCTGACTCATTAGAGCAGCATAATAGTGGTGCAGTTGTACATCTTCGATTGGCGGCTTTAATGCAAACTGTAAGCGTTTTTGGCTTTCATCTTGCCAGCGTAGACTTGCGACAAAGCTCCGATGTTCATGAAAGAGTCCTAACTGAGCTATTTAATGCGGCGGGTGTAACCCATAATGGTAATCAGGTCCAGTACGATGCTATGTCGGAAAGCGAGCGGGTCGAATTATTACTATCGGAAATAAAGCAAGCACGTCCATTAGTATCTCCGTGGTTTAAGTATTCAGAAGAAACTTCACGCGAGCTAGAAATACTACGCATGGCTAGTTATTGTCGCAATCACTTTGGTAAAGACTCTATACGCCAAACCATAGTTTCTCATACTGAAGCCCTTAGCGATTTGCTTGAAGTACTTGTGTTACAGCAGGAAACCGGTTTATTACGACCAGTTATGGCTACTACCGCAATTAATGATGTCATAAATATCCAGGATTTCGGTGGTCTTATGGTAGTTCCTCTGTTTGAAACAATACCTGACCTGGAAAAAGGTCCTGAAATTATGGCTAATTGGCTTGGTATTAATGAGGTCTCAGAGTGGTTAAGGCGCAGCCATAACGGTATCCAGGAGGTAATGCTTGGCTATTCAGATAGTAATAAAGACGGTGGTTACTTAACCTCAAACTGGACGTTATATAAGGCCGAGCGTGAGCTTGTAGATGTTTTCAGAGAGAATAATATGCGCTTACGTTTGTTTCACGGGCGTGGTGGCTCGGTTGGTAGGGGGGGAGGGCCTAGTTTTGAAGCTATACTGGCACAGCCGCCTGGTACAGTGAATGGTCAAATACGCTTAACTGAACAAGGCGAAGTAATACAAGTCAAATATAAAGATGCAGAAGTCGGTAAGTGGCACTTAGAGAATATAGTTGCAGCAACTCTAGAGACTAGCTTGCAAAGTAACAGCGAGGTTCATAAGGCAGAGGACAAAAACATGGCTGACTATGCAGAGCCACTGGCCATAATGTCCGCTATAGCTGAGCAGGCATATCGTGATTTGGTATATGGAACCGAAGGTTTTGATGATTATTTTTATGCCTCTACACCTATACAGGAAATCGCAGGGTTAAACATAGGTTCCCGCCCCTCATCTCGTCGATCAGTAAGAAATATTAACGATCTACGTGCTATACCATGGGGTTTTTCCTGGGCGCAATGCAGGGTAATGATGACCGGATGGTATGGCATGGGAACTGCTTTAAATGAATATATAGAGTCGGGCTCTAATGACCTTCAATATAAAAATGTGCCAGAAACCGCAGCTGGTCGGCTTGCACAGCTGCAGGAAATGGTAGCAAACTGGCCATTTTTCCGAAGTCTTATGTCCAATATGGAACAGGTTTTGGCCAAAACAGACTTGGGCATAGCACGTAAATATGCAAGCTTAGTGCCGGATGATAAGCTACGAGAGCACGTTTTCAATCGTATAAGTGAAGAGTACACCCTTACAGTTCAGCAGTTCAGGCGGGTTTGTGGCCATGAGTTGTTAGAGCATGATCCAGTTTTAGCAAGTGCATTAAGTGAGCGGTTTGCTTATATTGACCCCCTAAACCATTTACAGGCTGAATTACTTAAGCGTTATCGTAACCATGTCCAGAGTGGCGTTAATGACGGTAATGATGATGAATCTGAAGAGAGTCGTATCCAAAGGGCAATTCATATGACAATAAACGGAATAGCAGCAGGTTTACGTAACTCTGGATAACTTTGTATTATGAAAAAATTAGATAGGCTGGTTATTGCCTCAGATAACCCCGGAAAGCTTATTGAGTTTGAGCATATTCTGTCTCCTTTGGGAACCAAATTAATAGCACAGGGGAAATTAGGAGTTAAGCCTGTACCAGAGCCGCATATTACTTTTGTAGAAAATGCTATTGTGAAAGCGAGACATGCCTCTAAAATTACAGGCTTACCTTGTTTGGCAGATGACTCTGGCTTATGTGTTGATGCACTAAACGATGAACCAGGTGTGTTGTCAGCACGGTATGCAAGTATGTACGGCATGGGGAGTACAGATAGCGATAATAATAATTTATTGCTACAAAATATGGCTAATGCTTTAGATAGAAGCGCTATTTTCATAGCAGTTATAGTATTCGTTCGCCATGCAGATGATCCAAGGCCAATAATTGCTGAAGGGGTTTGGAATGGTGAAATAGCTCGTGAAGCAGCAGGGTCAAATGGGTTTGGTTACGACCCTTTGTTTTATATTCCCATGCTACAGAAAACCGCAGCAGAACTTGATATAAAAGTTAAGAACTCTCATAGCCATAGAGGGCGGGCGCTTGCATTATTGCTTAAGCGGTTGGAAGATGAATTCAAGTAGTTAGTTGGAATGCAAGCAATATATGTCTAGTCGTGATAGTAGGTTAATACAGAAATTGAGCTCTAAACCCACAGTTCGTAGTCGTGGATACACTAAAGATACCAAAAATAGGGTACAGCTTCTGTATGCACTACCGCCTTTAGCCCTGTACGTACATGTGCCTTGGTGTATTCGCAGGTGCCCATATTGTGACTTCAACTCACATTCTATTAATGGAGAAATACCTGAACAGCGCTACTTACAAGCCCTAAGGAGTGATCTTGAGCAGTCTTTGCCATTAATATGGGGACGCCAAGTTGTATCTATTTTTATAGGTGGTGGGACGCCAAGCTTGTTATCTGGTGCCGCGGTTGATGAAATGATCAGTATGTTTCGTGCATATTTAAATATTTGGCCCGAAACGGAAATAACACTAGAGGCAAACCCTGGAACTATAGAGAGTGGTAGGTTTAGCAAATATGCAAGGGCTGGTGTTAATCGCTTATCGTTAGGTGTGCAAAGCTTCAACGATAGGGCATTAACAGCTCTTGGTCGTATACATGATTCAAGTGAGGCACATAAAGCAATTAAGGCTGCTAAAGATGATTTTGATAATGTAAATCTGGATATTATGTATGCCTTACCAAATCAAACACTAGATGAGTGTAAAGAGGATATAAATATAGCGGTTAACTATAAAACAAATCATTTATCGGTTTATCACCTAACCTTAGAGCCAAATACTATCTTTGCAAAGTATCCTCCAAAGGTACCAGATGATGACTTAAGTGCCATTATGCAGGATGATATCGTATGCATCTTAGAAGATTATGGCTTTGACCGTTACGAAGTGTCTGCATATGCTCATGATGGTAATCGCAGCATACATAATATGAATTATTGGGAGTTTGGTGATTATTTAGGTATAGGTCCCGGAGCACATAGTAAACTTTCGTTCCCAGACAAGGTTATAAGACAAGTTAGATCGCGTAACCCTGATCTTTGGATGAGTAAAGCAGTCCTTAATAACTCAAGTCATATAGCATCAGAGGAAGTTATAGAAGCTGATAGCTTTCCATTTGAGTTTATGCTTAATGTTCTACGATTGCGTGATGGGGTGCCAAAACAATACTACTATGAAAGAACCGGGCAGCCACTATCTTCCATACAGGGAACCATGGATAAAAACATAGAAAAAGGATTAATTGCAAATGATCCAATGCGTATAAAAGCAACAGATCTGGGGTGGAGGTTTCTCAATAATCTGCAAATGGACTTCTTAAGTTAATAGGTCGATCTTCAGCTTGTACTATGCTTTACAATCACGTATTACGTTTGCTTTTCGCACCTTCTGGAGTTACGAATGAGCTCGTCAGACAGCATAATCGAATATATCGCGCAAAATAATGTCGGGTTTGTAGACTATAGGTTTACCGACACACTTGGGCGGGAACATCATTTAACAGTTCCAGCCCCAAAGGTAAGTCCAGAACATTTTGAATCAGGTATAGCGTTTGATGGTTCTTCACTACCAGGATGGAAAAGTGTAGAAGCGTCCGACATGGTTTTAATGCCTGATCCAGTGACTGTACGGGTAGACCCATTTCGTGAAGAGTCTACCCTAATAATTACATGTGACGTAGTAGAGCCTTCCGATCTTAAAGGATACCTTAGAGACCCTCGTTCTCTAGCTAAACGTGCAGAGGTCTATCTTAGGTCCACTGGCCTTGGCGATACTGCTTATTTTGGTCCAGAACCTGAGTTTTATGTTTTTGACTCTGTAAGCTGGAATGATGATTTGTCAGGAAGTTTTGTCAAAATTTGTGCCGAACATGCTCCCTGGGCAAAGGCATTACCACTGGATGGCAGAAATCTTGGCCATAGGCCCGGTCATCAGGGTGGATACGTCCCAGTCCCACCAATAGATAGTTTTCACGACATGCGCTCAGCAATGTGCATTCTACTTGAACAGCAAGGTGTTCCAGTAGAAATACATCACCATGAAGTAGGCGGTTCAGGGCAGCTAGAA
>JAJYRX010000144.1 GCA_021793875.1 Pseudomonadota bacterium | reverse complement strand
GATCTCAGCCGCGGTATAACTACCCTGCTGCTCAAGAACAACCAGCCAATGAAGTGCAGTCCAATATTTGCTAACAGTATCTTTATTCATACCCCAATTGTTCATAAAAACAAACAATCAATCAAGCATTTATGTCTAGGCAAACAACGTACACATACATAAACTAAGTATGTGTTAGTTATTATTAACAATCTCTCAACTTATATAGCAGAGGAACCTATGCAACCATTTACAGACACACGCGACGTCGTCCACTACATAGGTGGTCAACGCGTAGAAGGAAAAGGCTCTACTCAGCCAGTTTACAACCCAGCTACTGGTGAAGTTACACGTCAGCTTCGTCTAGGTACCGTAGAAGACGTAAATGACGCTGTAGCCAACGCACAAGCAGCATTTCCAGCCTGGGCAGACACTCCACCTCTACGTCGCGCACGCATTATGTTCAAGTTCCTTGAGCTAATGAAAGAGCGCACAGACGAATTAGCCGCAATTATTACTGCAGAACACGGCAAGGTATTCAGTGACGCACAAGGTGAAGTAGCCAGAGGAATTGATGTTATAGAATTTGCCTGTGGCATACCTCAACTACTTAAAGGTGACTACACTGAACAGGTAGCAACTGGGCTAGATAACTGGACTATGCGCCAACCTCTTGGCGTAGTCGCAGGAATTACCCCATTCAACTTCCCAGCAATGGTTCCATGCTGGATGTTCCCTGTTGCAATAGCTGCCGGAAACTGTTTCATATTGAAGCCAAGTGAGCGTGACCCATCTGCTTCACTGTTTGTAGCCGAGCTACTGAAAGAAGCAGGCTTACCTGACGGCGTATTTAACGTTGTTCAAGGTGATAAAACTGCTGTAGACGCACTTATAGAACATCCCGATGTGATGGCTCTTAGCTTTGTAGGATCCACACCTATAGCTAAGTATATTTACGAGCGTGGCGCGCACTTTGGAAAGCGAGTACAAGCTCTAGGTGGTGCTAAAAACCATCTGGTCGTTATGCCTGACGCAGATATTGAACAGGCTGCAGACGCTCTAATAGGAGCTGGTTACGGAGCAGCAGGTGAACGCTGCATGGCCATTTCAGTAGCTGTTTTAGTTGGTGATGTAGCTGACAAGATAGTTCCAATACTTGCTGAACGCGCACGTACTCTTAAAATTGGTAACGGAATGAACCCCGAGTCTGAAATGGGTCCAGTGATTACTAAAGAAGCCTTACAACGCATTGAAAACTATATTCAAATAGGTGTAGATGAAGGTGCCACATTGGTTGAGGATGGTCGCAACCTTAAGATAGAGGGTCACGAAAACGGATACTTCACTGGCGGCACTTTATTTGACAACGTCAAACCAAACATGCGCATATACCAAGAAGAAATTTTTGGTCCGGTTTTATCCTGTGTACGTGTAGACGATTTTGCTAGCGCTGTTAACCTAATTAACGAGCACACATACGGAAACGGTGTATCGTGCTACACCAGCGACGGTAACGTTGCTCGTGAGTTTGGTCGTCGCATACAGGTTGGAATGGTTGGAATTAACGTTCCAATCCCTGTACCTATGGCATGGCACGGATTCGGCGGTTGGAAGCAGAGCCTGTTCGGTGACACACACGCCTACGGAGAAGAAGGTGTACGTTTCTACACCAAGCAAAAATCCATTATGCAGCGCTGGCCAGCCAGTATTGCAAAAGGTGCTGAGTTTGCAATGCCTACTGCAAAATAAAACACACTTGCAGTGAACAAAAAGCGCGACATTTATATGTCGCGCTTTTTTTATCCGCTTTGTTTGTTTTCCAATAAAGCTTTAATAATACCTATAGAGTAAAAGCGTGCTACGTTTAACAGAAATGAGCTAAAGTCTAAACTAGCACTATCATCGGCTGAATCTGATATTGTTCTGAACACTGCAAAAGGTATTTCATACTCATAGCACACCTGTGCCACGGCTGCCCCTTCCATTTCAACACATAAGGCATCAGGTATTGCCTCCCTTAGATGCTCAACTCCTGACTTGGAGTTTATAAACTGATCACCGCTAATAATGGTACCTGTATGAACGGTTGGTGACGATAAATTAAATTTTTTTATTGAATTGCTATCTAACGTATTAACAAGTTTGTTATCTATAAAATATAACGCACTGTTGATAATTTGCTGATTAATAGAAGGTTCGGCCCTAAAACGGCTTATACCAAGCAACGGAATCTCATACCTTGGAAATATGGGGCTAGCGTCTATATCATGTTGCATAAGGTTATCAGCAACAACAATGTCACCCACCTTTACCGATTTGTTAATAGAGCCTGCAACGCCAGTAAATATTACTTCATCAACAGAAAACTCATGTATTAGAGTAACGGTAGTTATTGCAGCTGCAACCTTACCTATGCGGGCTAAAACAACCACACAATTTGTACCGTATAAATTCCCCTGATAATAGTCTCTGCTACCAATGGTCACCTTATGAGCGCTATCCCCCATAACATCGAGCAAAATGGCTATCTCTTCATGCAAGGCGGCAATAATGCCTATTTTTTTCATTATTTACTCATCCACTTGTATAAGCCATCAACCCAACTGCGAGCAGGCAAGCCAAGTTTCTCAGAAAGCTTGTCTGCTTTTGCGTAAAGATCATCAAAATATATGTTGGGATTCTTTTTAAATCCAATGGCAACAATATTGCTATCATGCACCTCAGGCAACCAGGCTACGCCTTCAAATGCAGAACCTATGCGCCCAATGTAATCGTTATGCTCAGGATAGTCACAAAATATGTTAACCGTCATAATGCCATCATCTGACAAGATATTTGCACAACCATCGTAAAAACGCTGCGAACCCAAAGCGGGGCGACGTGCATGCTCATCATACAAATCTACCTGTAAAACATCTACACTACCCTTGTTTACAGGGTCTGTAACATAGTCCATAGCATCAGCGTTTACTATATTTATATTTGGGTTGTCAGTAGGCAAGAAAAAAGATTCGTGACATACTTCTATTACCTTGGGGTTTATTTCAACAGCCTCCACTTGCGCATCGGGAAAATGCAGGTTGCAAAACCGTGTCAATGAAGCAGAACCTAACCCAAGTTGAACTATTTTTTTTGGGTTTAACTTAAATAAGGTCCATACCATCATCTGCTGTATGTACTCGACCTCAAGCGCATCTGGATTATCAAGCCTAACAGCCCCTTGAACCCAAGGTGTGCCAAATTTCAAATATCTTATGCCTTCTTCATCTTTAACAACCATATCGCCCGGACTGGCACTAGCTAGCCCGGCAGCTGACGTTATAAGGTTACGCATTATATTAGCAAACCTTTGTGCCTCATCTAATTTACGCATTTAAATAGAAACTCCAACATTTGACTTAACCTTATAATATCAACGCATAGCCATTTGTCGTTAACAAACACTCAAAAACCGTTAAAAGGATCACATTATGCTATCTTCAGCCACTCTAGACAATCTGGGCAGGCTGGTTTTACGACTTTCAATCGGCGTATTACTAATCATGCACGGAATAGCCAAACTATTTAATGGGGTTGGCGGTATAGAGCAAATGGTAATAGCCAATGGTTTACCAGCATTCACCGCTTGGGGTGTTTATGTTGGTGAGGTAATTGCCCCTATTTTCATTATTCTTGGCTTCTATACACGTCTGGGGGGGTTAATAGCAGCCACCAATATGTTTGTTGCCATTGCATTAGCATACAAGGCACAAATATTTCTAATATCAGGAAGTGGTGGATGGGCAATAGAACTGCAGGGGTTATTTTTATTTGGCTCTGTTGCCATAATGCTGCTTGGTGCTGGTAAGTATAGCGTGGCTGGCCCAGGTGGTAAGTGGAACTAACCAAACCGACCTGTTATATAGTCTTCAGTTTCCTTACGAGCCGGATTTACAAATATTTGATCGGTTTTTCCATATTCCATTAACTTGCCAAGATACATATAGGCTGTATAGTCAGAACAGCGAGCTGCCTGTTGCATATTATGGGTAACTATAACTACCGTGTAATCTGACTTAAGCTCTGCAATAAGTTCTTCTATTTTAGCTGTAGATATAGGGTCTAATGCAGAGCATGGTTCGTCCAGCAACAAAACCTCTGGTTTTATTGCTATGCCTCGTGCAATGCACAAACGTTGCTGCTGCCCGCCAGAAAGGCTATTTCCACTTTGGTGTAATTTATCTTTAACCTCAGACCATAATGCAGCTTTTGATAAAGCCCACTCAACCCGTTCATCCATTTCACCTTTACTTAACTTTTCGAACAGCCTAACACCGAAGGCAATGTTATCGTAAATACTCATAGGGAAAGGTGTAGGTTTCTGAAATACCATACCTACCCTAGCACGGATAAGTGAAATGTCTGTTTTGGTAGTCAACAGGTTCTCACCATCCATATATATCTCACCCTCGGCTCTCTGACCTGGGTATAGCTCATACATGCGGTTAAAGGT
>JAJYRX010000143.1 GCA_021793875.1 Pseudomonadota bacterium | reverse complement strand
GGCAAGCGTATTTCCTACGGCAAGCACAACAAAGGGCAAAAGAATATAAACAAGGCCAATAACAATACCTGATTCACTTCCTATGAAGCGTATGGGCTTATCGGCTATACCTAGAAAAGTTAACGTATCGTTTACCAGGCCTCGCCTTCCCAGTAATACCATCCACCCAAAAGAGCGAACAATATTACTAGTGAACAACGGTATTATTAGCATAATAATGCATATTCGGCGCCAAGCTTTTAGCCTAACAACCCGCACTATGTACCACGCCAATGGGTATCCAAGAATCACACATACGGCTGTTGTATAAAACGCTATTCTGAATGTGGAAGCTATAACACCCCAGTGATACTCATCAAAAAGTATTTTGGCGTAGTGCTGCAATGTAAGCTGGTTCTCGTCGTATCCTATGCTAGATAGAACAACTACTAGTAACGGTGCCAAGAAAAATATGGCAAAAAACAGCAGCGGAACAAGCAGCAACAATATGAAAATGTTTCTGTAACTTAATTTCACGGCTATTCCCTAATAAGGTGAATATCAGATAGCCTGAAATAAACATCAACCTGCTGGCCATTCTGCATTTCATTACAAGCCTGGCTTCCCATAACCCTTGCGGTAAATACTGTCTTACCTACCGTTAGGTAAAACATACTGTGGCTACCCATATTCACTATGTTGCTAACGGAGGCTCTTATGGTGCAACACCCTTCATAGTCACTGCCTTTGGGTGGCGTACCAATAGATAAATCTTCTGGGCGTAAAACCGCAACATAAGTTCCAGGCACATACTCTTTTAATGAGTCGCACTTTGAGTACCCAAACTCAAAGGTAACCTCGCCCTCAATGCCAACACTACATGGAAGTAGATTTGCATCGCCAATAAAGTCAGCTACAAACCTGGAGTTTGGCTTTGAATATATTGCATCGCCATCACCAATTTGCTCTATGTTGCCCCCATTCATAACCACAACCCTATCAGCCATTGTTAGGGCTTCTTCTTGATCATGGGTAACAAATATAAAAGCAATACCTAGTTTTTCTTGCAGGGTTTTAAGTTCAAGTTGCATGCGCTTCCTAAGCTTAAGGTCAAGAGCAGATAATGGCTCGTCAAGCAGCAAAAGCTTTGGCTTATTAACTATTGCACGTGCAAGCGCAACCCTCTGCTGCTGACCACCAGAAAGCTGCCTGGGTCGCCTATGGGCAAAATCCAGTAGGCCAACCATGTCAAGCGCTTCTTGAGCCCGTCCTAGAGCATCTTGTTTACCTATACCTTGTCTCCGAGGCCCGTAACTTACATTTTCAATTACGCTCATATGCGGGAACAAGGCATAGTTTTGAAACACTGTGTTTAATGGCCTTTTGTATGAAGGTACTGACGTTATATCAGTACCTTCTATTAGTATGTTTCCTGAATCTGGCCGAAGAAACCCGCCTAATGTTCTTAAAAGGGTTGTCTTACCGCAGCCACTGGGCCCCAGCAAGGCTATAAACTCACCTTGCTGAACACTAAGGTTAATATTATTTAGTGCTTTATAAGACCCAAATTTCTTATTTACGGCTTCTATTGATAAAAGGGCTGTCATATTAGAGTTCAATGTTAATTACCGGCAATTTCCCGATTCCATATATCGGTAATCTCTGCTCTGGCTGAGTTCATAAGTTCCCAGTCAAATAAGACCAGATCATCTATACTCCCGTGCTCTCCCCATGGGAGCTTGGGTGCAGCCTCGTCTGAAACAGTGGCACCTTTAACTACCGGCCCAAGGTACAGGCGATCTGCAAGGCAGCTAGCAGCCTCAGCGGTTAAAGCTGTATTAATAAACTTTTGGGCAGCCTCTTTATTTGCCGTATCTTTTACTAAATGCAAGCGGCCATCACCTGCCCATACGCCTTCTTCTGGCACTGTGAACCCTATGGGTAAGCCTTTATCAATCATTTCCCAGGCACTAGTACTGTAATGAGCACCTATAATTGCCTCACCATTTTGGAAAGCATTAGTTGCTGCTCCAGAGCTATCAAAAAATAGTGAAGCATCAAGGCCTTTTAATTTCTCAAACACTGGGTCAAGGTTGTCGGTGTCTCCGCCCCAAACCTTGGTTAGAAATAATATATAAGGAACGCCAGCAGAGTTAGCCGGAGAAGGTATAGTTACAGCTCCAGCGTACTCATCGTCCCATAAAACCTTCCAGCTGTCGGGTTTTTCTGCAACGTCATCAGTGCTATAAGTTAAGCCTATAGAGAAAAATCCGGTACTTACTGCATAGTTTTTACCGTCTTTACTATAGACGGCGCTCTCCTCAACATTCTTAAGGTTGGGTATGCTGTCTACACTAAGATCATCTACCAGGCCTTCTTCATTTGCTATCTCGCTAATTCCGGCATCTATCCAGGCAACGTCAATAGTTGGTGCACCCTTTTGCTGCTTCAGTTTTGCAAGCGTTACTGTAGAAGTGCCTATTTCAGGCATAACTTCTATACCGGTCTCTTTGGTAAACGGGTCAGCAATACACTCTTGAAACCCATCGGCCCAGGCTCCGCCAAACCAGGCAACAGTAATACGATCTGCTGCATTAACATTTGCGGTAGATAAAAGCATTGCGGATACGGCGGCCGCAATACTTGTATATTTAATTTGTCTCATTGTCTTCCTCCATAGGTTTTTAAAAATAAATAAATACTGTTACACGTAAACTACTCCGAAAATCTTTTGATGCTATATGGACTCATATCTATTTCTGTTTTCTTACCACACACCATCTGACTAATTAACTTGCCTGAAATAGCCCCACCAGTAAGGCCTAAGTGACCATGGCCGAAAGCCATGAAAAGACCACTGTGCTTAGAGCTTTCAGATAAAACAGGAACACTGTCTGGCAAGGAAGGACGAAAACCCATCCAAGTAGTAAACGACTCGTAACTTAAGTCTGGGAATAAATATTTACCTTGCTTTAATAGGGCTTCTAACCTGCGCTTAGTAGGCGGGTTATGCAAACCGGCAATTTCAACAGTTCCTGATAACCTCAAACCCATTTCCATGGGTGCTGCACTAAAACCACGGCTACGAAAGAGCAACGGCATTTTTAAATTGACAGAGTCATGCTCTAGTTGCACATGGTATCCACGCTCGGTTTCAAGTGGAACACTTATACCCAGAGGCGATACCAGCTTCTTAGACCAAGCTCCTGCTGCAACCACAACCTTGGAAAAACTCATAGATGAACTATGACCCTGCAAGGTGTACCCAGCTTGCATGGAAGGCCATATAGCTAGTATTTTTTCATGTTTAACTATGCCCCCATCTTTAACAAAATTTTCCTTTAAGGTTTTCATTAACCTGAAAGGGTTAACAGCATTCGCATTGTTTGGATAATGTAGAGCCCTAGTTATTGAAGGGCTTATACCAGGTACTAGCTCCTGCAACTCTACAGCACTTATCTCTCTGGTTTCTATACCTTGCTTTTCTCTTATTTTTTCTGAAACCAGCTCAGATACTGACTTCGTGGGAGTATCCCATAAGTGGACATGACCTACTGCATTAATAAGATCATTAAACTGCTGACTGCCAAGAAGCTCTCTATAACAATCTAATCCAAGCTGGTTAAGGCTTCTTAAAGCAGTTGAAGAACGCTCAACAGCTGACAAGCGGCTTTCCATTACCCAACGTACTAACCATGGAAAAGCCTTTGGCACATAAGAAGCCTTTACATGAAGTGGGCCATCGGCGTCCATTAACCATTTGGGCACATTGCGTAGCATTCCAGGCATGGCCATTGGAGAAGATTCATCTACACTTATCATTCCCGAATTGCCATGTGATGCACCTGACCCTGGTTCGCTAGGGTCTATTAAAGTGACTTGCTTGCCAGACCGTAGCAAATACAGTGCTGTGCAAATACCAACGACACCAGCACCAATAACTGCTATACCTGCTGTATCTACATTATGCATATAAGCTCAGTTACCCCATAACGCCAGGGTAGGCATTTACAACTATTTCAATTAAGCGGTTAGAGCCTCTTAGCGATTTAACAACTACAGTAGCCCTGTTGGGGTAAGGCTCACTAAAATACTCTCTATAGACCTCATCCATAGGTTCAGCATCTTCTTCATTTATTAAATAAATGGTCATCTGTGCAACATCAGCTAAGGTGCCACCACAATTCTTTAATGTGGTCTCTAGCTGCCTAAGCACCTGATGGGTTTGATCTTTTACGTCACCCGATTCGTCCGCAGCAGTTTGTACCGTATACAAATGCCCATTCACTAATATCCCGTTGCTTACCGGGCGTGTATTAGCCGGCTGTCCATTACCAACTACTTTCATCATTTATTAACCCTTAAAATTGTTTATCTGCACGTTTTCTGAGAGGTATCTGACAAGTACTGCAACGCAACTTCTACGCCGCTTCCTTTAAGCTGTACACCAGACAGCTTTAGCCCCATTTCACACCCTGCCAACGTGGCCATTAATGTAAGGTCA
>JAJYRX010000142.1 GCA_021793875.1 Pseudomonadota bacterium | reverse complement strand
GGGCAGTAGTAATGCTTACTGCCGACCATATAGAGAACCTGCCACCTATCCAGTCCCAAATTTTGAATACATGTTCAGGTTTAACACCCCATTCGGTGGCTTTTCTTGTGTTTGCAGTTACTGCAACTACATGATCAAAAGGATTTTTAAGGCTTGAGTTTTTAAGCCATTGCACTGCGCGTAGAGCATTTTCTAATGTCTCAGACGTAGTAAACGACTTGGAGGCAATTACAACCAGGGTTTCTAGTGGGTCTAATCCAGCTAGCCCACCTTCAATTGCGTGGCCATCTATATTTGAGACAAATCTGACCTGGCGCCATGTTCCGCTATAACCAAAGGCTTGCACTGCCAGGCGTACACCCCAATCGCTACCGCCAATTCCTATATGAACTACGTTACGCCACCTGCGTTCAGAATCTGCCTCACGTACGAACGCATTTACGCGCTGTCGCTCTTCTAGAATTTCTGGGTGTTTTGGGTCGGGTGATCGTAAAGCTGTATGCCAGGCTGCCCGGCATTCTGTGGTATTTACTATGTCACCGTTAAACAGTTGCAAGCGTTTTTTATTGAAGTCTCTGGCTTGTAGAAGCAGCTCAGCAGCTTTGCTTAGTTCTGCTGAGTAGTGCTGCGCGCTGATGTCTAGTGATATACCGGCAGCCTCTATCACCCTTAAACTTTTGTTGTTTATAGGCGTTTTGTGCGCAAGGTTTTGAAGGCTGTGCCATTCAGCAAGTTTATTAAGCGGGGTGATCACGTGTAACCTGTTTATAGACCTGTTTGGTTGAACACGTGACGATTGTATTATGGACTGCTATAACTATGCTACTGCCTGCGTCTTTGGCTACGTGTGCCGGTTGCTGGGCGTGATGTAAGGTGGCGGAATGTAATGCGACCTTTTGTGAGGTCGTAAGGTGACATTTCTAGTGATACTTTATCGCCAGCTAGAATTCTAATATGGTGCTTGCGCATTTTGCCGCCTGTATATGCAATTACAGGGTGACCATTATCAAGCGTTACGCGAAAACGGGAGTCGGGTAATACTTCGGTTACCAGACCTGACATTTCAATAAGTTCTTCTTTAGCCATACACAATACTCCTTTAATATATTGCAGGAATACAATCTGCCCGTGCAGGGGGTATTTTCCTGCTGGGACGCGTCCGAACAATAAGATGCAAAGCTGGTTGCCCGTGTGGGTTAAGCTGAAAACAGGCAGGTGGGGGGTAAGAATTGCTGCTGCAAAGCAGCCTTAAGTGCCAAGCAAGGGTGGCTTGTCCGGATGGGTTGTTTCCTTGCTTTGATTAAATGTAGATCATTAAGATAATAGCATACTTCCCTAATTTTATTAAGTCTTTTATTGGTATACGAGCATGAAACGCATATTCTCTGACAAGTTTATACCGGCTATAGTCCTATTAACTGCACTATTTTTATTCTCGTGTACGTTCGTTGCTAAGGTGTACGGCGAGCCATTGCGTATAGGTATAATTGCCAGCTATTCAGGGCCATATGCAGACTATGGTCGTCAGTTCGATGCAGGTATAGAGGTTTATCTTAGTCAGCATAAAAACCTGGTTGCAGGGCGTGAAGTGGAAATTATTCGTAAAGATACCTCTGGAGCTGCTCCCGACCTCGCTTTGCGGCATGCCAAAGAGCTAATCTTACGTGATAAAGTGCACTTGATAAGCGGGCTAGATTTCAGCCCTAATGCAGCAGTTCTAGTGCCCCTGTTAAACCAGGCTAAAGTGCCCACAATAATAATGAATGCAGCGGCATCCGGCTTAACCACGGGTTCTCCATATATGTCCAGGGTTGCATTCACAGTAGCTCAGGTGTCGGCACCAATGGCTGTATGGATGCGTAAACAGGGAATAAGCTCGGTATATACCATTGTTGCTGATTATGCTTCTGGCCATGATGCAGAAATGGCGTTTACAGATGCATTTATTGCCGCGGGTGGCACTATCTCAGGCAAAGTAAGAACGCCTCTTAACAACCCAGACTTTGCGGCTTATGTACAAAAAATAAAAGACGACGCCCCCGAGGCAGTGTTCATGTTTTTTCCATCAGGAGTTATGCCGCCTGCATTTTTAAAGGCTTGGCATGAGCGTGGGCTTGATGAGTTAGGAATAAAGTTGTTTGCAACCGGTGAGGCTACAGATGATAGCTATTTAGAGGTTACCGGGGAAGTTGCTCTTGGTCTCATAACAAGTCATCACTATTCTTATGCTCATGATTCTGATCTTAATAAAGAGTTCATAAAAAGCTTTCGTGCATTGTATGGTAATAGTTTTAGGCCAAGCTATTTTGCGGTTGCCGCTTACGACGCACTAAGTGCCCTCGATTCTGCCCTAACTAAAAATGGTGGTAGTACTAACCCAGATGATTTAATGCGCGCACTATCAGGGCTGCGTTTTGAAAGCCCAAGAGGTGTAATAGAAATAGACAAAACCACCCGTGACATTGTGCAGCCCATCTATATTAGGGAAACAGTGCTGCGTGACGGCGAGCTTGTTAATGCCGAATTCCATACCTTTGATCTTATGTCAGACCCTAACCTGAGAGATTAGCATGGCAGTTTTATTTGATGGCTTGGCGTATGGAATGCTGCTGTTTCTTATGAGCGCAGGCTTATCAATAACCATGGGTTTAATGAATTTTGTAAACCTTGCGCATGGTGTGTTTGCCATGATGGGAGGGTACTTAGCACTGTTTATAAGCAAGCATTCCCAGCTTAGCTTCGTCCCTATTCTGCCGCTTGTGTTTATTAACTGTTTTATTGTTGGTTTAGTATTAGAGCGTTTGCTATTTAGGCGTTTTTATGAACGTAGTGCTTTAGATCAGGTGCTGTTTTCCATAGGTTTGGTGTTTGTATTTGTAGCGGCTGCAACATTTGTTTTCGGTCCGTCAGTACATACTTTGCAATTGCCATCGTACTTTAAAGGCCAGGTGTATTTTTTTAATTTCGGATTGGGTCGTTATCGCTTGTTTTTAATTGCCTTCGGACTTTCTATTGCTGTCTTAATGTGGTGGGTGGTTTCATCAACCCGTTTTGGCGCAATGATAAGGGCATCTGTAAATAACAGTAGCGTTGCGTCAGGTATGGGCATAAATGTTAACCGCCTATTTGTTTTGACATTTGCTATAGGTAGTGGCCTTGCTGGGCTGGGAGGGGCGCTCAGCCTAGAGCTTTTAAGTATGGAGCCATCGTTTCCACTTAAATACATGGTTTATTTTTTGTTGGTTGTGAGCATGGGGGGCGCGGGGACTTTGCTAGGGCCATTTGTGGCGGCAATTATGATAGGCGTGGTCGATACAGCAAGTAAATATTACATGCCAGAGTTAGGTGGTTTTATGGTTTATTTATTAATGGTCATGGTTCTAGTAATAAGGCCACAAGGCATAGTTCGCAAGCCGGGGTCTTTGTCAGGAAGTACCTTATGACCAAGCTTAAAAGCCTTTTTATAACACTTGTTTTCTGGGGCGGGCTATTACTTGTAGCATGGCTTATGCCATATAAAATTCCGTTATTAAGTCAGATACTAATAATGGGCTTGTTCGCACTTTCCCTTGATCTGGTTCTTGGTTACGCTGGCATACTAACAGTGGGACATGCTGCATTCTTTGGTGTAGGTGCTTATGCTTCCGGGCTGTTTGCAGTGCATGGATGGCAAGATCCTATATTTGGACTAATTGCAGCATCCTTCATTTGTGCAGTGTTGGGTTACATGTTCGGCTTCATGATGGCTAAGGGAACTGACCTCGCCAGACTAACCATTAGCATTGCCGTTTGTATGCTACTAACTGAATCAGCACGCCAATTCTCAGGTATAACCGGCGGTTCCGATGGTCTGCACGGAATAACCATGAAGCCTTTGTTTGGAGTGTTTGAGTTCGATTTATTCGGTCAAACAGCATTTTTCTATGCATTTGTTGTTGTAGGCCTGCTTTTTGTTCTGTTCAAAGTATTATGCGCCTCACCGTTTGGTCTTTCTTTGCAGGCTATAAAAAGCAACAGAAAACGTATGCATGCTTTGGGCATTTCCGCGACTTCCCGTTTGCGGGTAGCATACGCTGTATCTGCAGCCATGGCAGGTGTGGCGGGTGCTTTGCTTGCCCAGACCAATCAGTTTGTAAGCGTAGACACTTTAAGCTTCGAGCGCTCGGCTGAAGTGCTTATCATTTTAGTTCTTGGGGGCGCAGGACGCTTGTATGGTGGGCTAATAGGGGCAGCTATATATATGTTGTTGCACGATTTGTTTTCCGGAATTAGTCCACATTATTGGATGGCTGGTTTGGGGTTGGTTTTAATAACAGTGTCATTGTTTACAAGTGGTGGAATATTGGGCTTTATAAATACACTAAAACCTAAGGTGATTCATGAGCAATATAGTCCTTGAGGTTTGTGATTTAAGAGTATCGTTTGCCAGCATACAAGCTCTTACAGGAGTTAGCTTGAAGGTGGCCGAAGGCCAGCGTATGGCTTTAATTGGTCCAAATGGTGCGGGAAAGACAAC
>JAJYRX010000141.1 GCA_021793875.1 Pseudomonadota bacterium | reverse complement strand
AGGGCGTTTCAGGCGTCTTTATCAAGTACGTTGTGGCTATTGTTGGCCGCTGTTGTAACTATGTACATAGTATTGGGCATTCTATACGAAAGCTTTGTTCACCCTGTAACCATATTATCTACTCTGCCTTCAGCTGCAATTGGTGCTTTGATGGCACTAATGTTTGCCGGATCGTCCCTAGATATGATTGGCATCATAGGAATTATTCTGCTTATAGGCATAGTAAAGAAAAATGCCATCATGATGATAGATTTTGCTTTACAGGCTGAACGTAATCAAAATAAGTCTCCCACTCAGGCTATACATGATGCAGCGTTGTTACGCTTTAGACCAATACTGATGACCACTTTTGCTGCAGTTTTCAGTGCAATACCACTTATGCTTGCTTCTGGTTCGGGGGCTGAGCTGCGTCAACCATTAGGGTTGGCAATGGTTGGTGGGCTGCTGTTAAGTCAAGTGTTAACTCTATACACTACGCCAGTCATATATCTTATGTTTGATCGCGTGCGTTATCGTAAAGATAACAACCTAAGCGGCAAAAAGGGCGCTGGTGCATCATGAGATTCCTTGCTATATGCATTATGCGCCCTGTGGCAACAACGCTAATTGCAATAGCAATGTTATTGGGTGGGGCAATCTCATACCTGTTTATACCGGTAGCGCCTTTGCCGGAAGTTGATTTTCCAATGATTTCAGTTTCCGCAAGTATGCCGGGAGCCAGTCCTCAAACCATGGCCTCATCAGTTGCTATGCCCCTAGAGCAAAGCTTGGGATCTATTTCTGGCATTAGTGAAATGAGATCCCGTAGTTCCGAAGGGTCTAGTCGAATAACGCTTATGTTCGACATGGATGTAAACATAAACAATGCAGCGCGAGAGGTGCAGGCGGCAATAAACACCGCACAACCTATGTTGCCCTCCGGGCTAAGAAGCTTGCCTTCTTATAACAAGGTTAATCCATCTTCTTCTCCAATAATGGTCTTAGCTCTTACATCTGATACTGCTACTCAGGGTGAACTTTACGACTATGCGTCTACCGTAATTTCACAACAATTAGCACGTATAAATGGGGTTGGCGAGGTGACTATAGGAGGGAGCTCACTACCAGCAATTAGAGTACGTCTTAATCCCAAGGCGCTCAATGCGGCTGGCATAGCGCTTGATGAGGTGCGGGCTACTTTGGCTGATGCAAATACTATGCGACCAAATGGGATAGTTGAAGATAGTGATTACAGCTGGCACATAAGTTCTGGTGTTTCTTTGCGACGAGCTGAGCAATATAGCTCCCTAATAATAGCTTGGCGTAATGGTGCACCGGTGAGGGTTACAGATGTAGCCACTGTGACAGACGATGTCGAAGACGCTAATAATGCCGGATTTTTTGGCCGTAAGCCTGCTGTTCTGCTTACGGTGCGTAGGGAGGCAAATGCCAACATAATTCAGACAGTAGATTCCATTCGCGATCAGGTTCCAGTTTTGCAGTCCATGCTTCCAGCCCACATCAACCTAGATATTGCACAAGACAGGACGCCTAGCATACGAGCCTCTTTAGATTCCGCTGAACTCACCTTAATAATAGCAGTGGTGCTTGTTGTGCTAGTAGTATTGCTGTTTCTAGGTAACTTGCGTGCGGCAATAATACCCGCAGTAGCGGTTCCGGCTTCTTTAATAAGCACTTTTAGCCTAATGCTTTGGTTTGGATTCACTTTAAACACCATTTCATTAATGGCTCTAATAGTTGCTACAGGTTTTGTTGTTGATGATGCTATTGTGGTACTAGAAAACATCATGCGCTACATAGAGCGGGGTATGTCTCCTCTTCGTGCATCTATACGAGGTTTAAGGGAAGTTGGTTTTACGGTAGTTGCCATGAGCCTATCATTGGTGGCAGTGTTTATACCAATGTTATTAATGGGGGGCTTGGTGGGCAACTTCTTTAGGGAGTTTGCAGTTACTTTGTCAGTTTCTGTACTACTGTCTTTATTGCTATCCCTAACTCTTACACCAATGATGTGCTCGGTATTACTTCGACGTAAAGATATTAATAAAGACAAGGGAAATATCGCCCGCTTTCTGAATGCTATAGGTAATAAGTTTGCGGGTGCATACAAGGTTTCTCTTGACTGGGCGCTGCGTCACAAAGGTATGACATTGTTATCGTTAATAGCAGCTGTAGGATTAAACATCTATTTATATGCCTATATACCCAAAGGCTTTTTTCCACAACAGGATACAGGTCAACTGATGGGTTTTTTCAGAGCAGATCAGGGGACTTCTTTCGATGTCATGCTGCCCAAATTAGATAAATTCAGAGATGCATTACTAAAAGACCCAGCAATTGAGAGTGTCACAGGGTTTATAGGCGGACGTGGGGGCGGCAATTTCAGCTTTTTAATGATACAGCTAAAGCCCATATCAGAACGAGATGCTAGTGCTACACAAGTGGTGAATAGACTACGAGATAAGTTTACTAACGAGCCTGGAGCAAGGCTAACCTTGGTGCCACAGCAAGATATATTTGTAGGAGGGCGTGCCGGTGGTGCCGGCTCACATGAGTATGAACTACTAGCTAGTGAAATTGAAGATTTACAAGAATGGGTGCCACGTATAAGAGAGGCTTTATCAGAGCTTAAAGAAATTACCGATGTGGACACTGATGTAGAGGATAGGGGGCAGCGCATTCAGCTTACTGTTGATCGAGACGCAGCGGCACGTTTAGGTATAAGCATGTCGCAAATAACAGGTACGCTCAATAACTCGTTTAGTCAGAGACAGGTATCAATAATATACGACGATCTTAACCAGTACTACGTCATTATGTCGCTAGAAGAGCGTTATGCAAAAGATCTTGAATCATTGCAAGACGTGCAAGTGACAGCGCCTGATGGCAAGCTAATACCACTAAGAGCATTTACCAGGTTTGAGCCGGGAAATGCTCCTCTTAGTATTAACCATACGGGTCTTTTTGCATCAGATTCAATCTCGTTTAGCCTGGCAGAAAATGTGTCATTGCAAGAAGCAACTGTAGCTATAGAAAATGCAGTTGCACGCACAGGTATGCCCACAAATAAGATACAAGCTGGTTTTGAGGGCTCAGCACTAGCCCTACAAGAAAGCATGGAGCAAAATATCATGCTTATCCTTGGAGCTTTTATAACAATGTACATAGTACTGGGCATGTTGTATGAAAGCTATATACACCCAATAACTATACTTTCTACACTTCCATCAGCAGGTATAGGTGCTTTGCTTGCTTTGCTTATGGTAGGTGAGGAGTTTACTCTTATTGCGCTTATAGGAGTATTCCTGCTTATCGGAATTGTAAAGAAGAACGCTATTATGATGGTAGATTTCGCCCTAATGGAGCAGCGCATAAAAGGGGCCGATCCGTTATCTGCAATATACAAGGCATGTCTTGTACGTTTTCGCCCTATTATGATGACTACGCTCTCAGCCATGTTTGGTGCAATGCCGCTTATTTTTGCATCGGGTGCTGGGGTTGAGATGCGGCGACCGTTGGGTCTAACAATAGTGGGCGGTTTGTTAGTTAGTCAGATATTAACTTTATATACAACCCCTGTGGTTTACTTGTTTCTAGATAGGCGTCGCAAGAATGCATAAACTAGCCCTCTTACCTCTGATACTTATTTTATCAGCGTGTGCAGTAGGCCCTGATTACAAACGCCCACAGATGAATATCGGTGTCGAATATAAAGCTTCAGAAGACTACGCTGAGAATACAGGGTGGGTGCCAGCAAGCCCCAATGACGATGAATTACGATCCGATTGGTGGGTCTGGTTTTCAGACCCCAGGCTAAACGGCTTGATGCAAACAATGCTTGAGTCAAACTTTGAGCTAGAGAAAGCTCAAGCCCAGTACCGTCAGGCGCAAGCGAGCTTAAAAGCAGCTCATAGTGGGTTCTTCCCAGGGGTTGGTCTTAACGCCAGTTCTACGAGTTCTGGTTCAGGTTCGGGAAGCGAAGTTCAAACCCAGTACTCAGGTGGTGCTACGGTTAGTTGGGAGCCTGATTTATGGGGTCGAATACGTCGTACTACAGAAGGCGCAAGTGCTGGAGCTGCAGCTACCAGGGCAGATCTTGAGCTAACACGCCTAAGTTTGCAGTCTACCCTGGCTCAGACATATTTTCAGTGGCTTGGTGTAAACAGCGAAATAGACTTAATGCAAAAAACGGTAGAAGCTTATGAGCAAGGTTTAAAAACTACACAGAACCGTTTAAATGTAGGTGTTGCAACGCCTGCAGATGTGGCATCAGCAACTATGCAGCTAGAGAGTGCACGCGGGCAGCTACAGTCCTTAAGCTGGCAGCGTTCGCAGCTAGAAAATGCATTGGCAGCATTACAAGGTAAAGTCCCTTCAGATTTTATCTTGCAGGCGGGTGATCTGAACTCAGTATCTGCACCTAGGGTTCCAGTAGGCTTACCTTCAGAGTTGTTGCAGAGGCGCCCAGATGTTGCAGCGGCTGAACGACGTATGCAGCAAGCTAATGCAAGTATAGGTGTGGCAAAGGCAGCAT
>JAJYRX010000140.1 GCA_021793875.1 Pseudomonadota bacterium | reverse complement strand
CGATCTCCTGCTGATGTATCTACACCAGAAATAAAAATGGAAATGAGCGAGGGTGAACCACACAAGCTTATAAAACAACTTCAAGAAAAAGGTCAGTTTCCACTGGCTAAAAGCATAAACACCATAGACGGCGTTAGAGCAGAATACGACTTTGGGTTTGGTTTGGCGCGTGCTTCCAACACAACACCCGTGGTGGTGTTAAGGTTTGAAGCAAACTCTCAAGATGATCTTGATCTGATAAAAAACGAATTCCGCAAAGCTTTAATTGAATTAGAGCCTAAAACAAACATTCCTTTTTAGCTATATATAATTAGCTTAAGAAGTTTATGTACCAAGGCATGGCCTGCTTCAAGCCTTCGCTTATGGTGTGGGTAGGCCTATAACCCAGAAGCTTGCTTGCCTTATCAATATTTGCTAGTGAATGCCGCACATCACCCGCACGAAAACCAGCATATACAGGCTTTTTATTGTAGTTAATACCGTTTTCAGATAAATATTTAGTAAGCATATTAAACAGCTCATTCAGGCTTGTGCGGTTGTTACAGGCAACGTTATACACCTGGTTCTGTGACTTACTACCAGATAATGCAGCTAAGATATTGGCCTGCACTACATTATCAATAAAGCAGAAGTCTCTGCTAGTTTCACCATCGCCATTAATAACCACATCATTATTTCGTATCATGGCAGCAATCCACTTTGGTATTACCGCGGCATAAGCACCTTCAGGGTCTTGCCGGGGCCCAAAAACATTGAAATAACGCAGGCCAATACTTTTCATACCATACGCACTGGCAAATACATCTGCATATAACTCATTCACATATTTTGTTACTGCATATGGAGAAAGAGGTTTACCAATTTTTTCTTCTACTTTTGGCAAATCTGGATGATCACCATACGTAGAGCTAGAAGCAGCATAAACGAATGAGGATACATTATGGTCACGAGCGGCCACCAACATGTTAAGGAAACCGCTTATATTAACGTCATTACTGGTTATAGGGTCTTCCAACGACCTTGGGACCGAACCAAGTGCAGCTTGATGCAAAATATAATCTGCACCTTGCGATACTTTTTGACAAACCTTAAGGTCGCGTATATCGCCCTCTTCAAACGAGAATTTATGCCATTGCTTATTATTCACATTGGCGCGTATTTCTTCAAGGTTATGTTTGTGACCAGTGGCAAAGTTATCTAGGCCCACTACACGCTGACCGAGCTTTAACAGCGCAATTACTATATTAGAACCTATAAAGCCAGCACATCCAGTAACTAGCCAGGTTTTAGGTTGATTTGATAATGCTTTATAAGCAGTTGCCAGTTGTGTCATTTATTACCTGTATTAAAGACGTAAATCGGTTTCATGCGCCTTATATATGTATTTAAGATCGTAAAGAATATGTTGCGGTTTACCCATTTTTCGCAATTCTTCTACAGGCGTACTACGAAACTCATCGTGGGCCACTGCCAGTATTATGGCGTCATAACTACCAGGCACAGGGTTATCAGTCATGTGTATTCCGTACTCTTCCCTGGCTGAGTCAGCATTTACCCAAGGATCGAATACATCCACGTCAACATTGTATTCCGACAGCTCATATACGATATCAACTACCCTGGTATTACGTAAGTCGGGACAGTTCTCTTTAAAAGTAAGACCCATTACCAAAACCTTGGAATCTTGCACTTGTATTCTGGACTTTGTCATCGCCTTAACCAGCTGAGACACCACATAAGCACCCATACCATCATTAATTCGGCGACCTGCCAGTATCATTTCTGGATGATGACCTATAGCCTGTGCTTTATGGGTTAAGTAGTATGGATCTACACCAATGCAATGACCACCAACCAAACCAGGCCTGAAAGGTAGGAAGTTCCATTTTGTGCCGGCAGCTTCCAGCACGGCCTCGGTATCAATTCCAAGGCGGTTAAAAATAATGGAAAGTTCATTTATCAGGGCAATGTTTACATCACGCTGTGTATTCTCAATTACCTTAGCAGCTTCTGCTACGCGTATAGATTCCGCCTTGTGGGTCCCGGCTGTGATTATTTGCGCATACAGTTGATCTATTAGGTTAGCAACCTCTTTGGTTGACCCTGAAGTTACCTTTTTTATGTTGTTAAGACGTCTTTGCTTATCTCCAGGGTTAATACGTTCCGGACTATAGCCAACAAAAAAATCTTTATTGAATGTTAGGCCAGAAACTCTCTCTAGCACCGGCACACAGTCTTCTTCAGTGGCTCCCGGATACACTGTTGATTCATATATAACAATATCGCCAGGCTTAAGATGTGCACCTATGGTACGGCTAGCCTTTATAAGTGGTGTAAGGTCAGGGCGTTTGTATTCATCTATAGGGGTAGGAACAGTAACAATATAAGTGTTACAGGCTGACAGATCCTCTGGCTTACTGCTATAAACAAGATGTTTGGCCTCGTATAAATCGCTCTGGCTAACTTCCAAGGTGCTGTCGGAACCGCCCTGAAGCTCTGATACACGCTTGTTATTAATATCAAAACCTAGAACTGACCTAACCTTACCAAACTCTACCGCTAGCGGTAATCCTACATAGCCTAGCCCTATAACTGCCAGATTTAAGTCATTTAGCTGCAAAGTATTCCCCTTGATAGATTCGGTGGTACGCTTATTTTTGTATTTTACAGCGTCACAAAAAAAAAGCCCGAGATCTGATGATCTCGGGCAAAATCCACCAAAGGAGGAGGGTGGAGGAGACAACCTTGGCATGCCCGGGGAGCTAAATAAAAGCTACAACCCTGTTTGTGCATCCGAATTAGTTAAAACTATAACTAACTTTTTTGTGCAGTGCAAGATAAAAAAACCTTTAACTGCAAAATGTGTTGTTTTTTTGTAGTTTCTTTAGTAAGGAAACTTACTTAACAACCATTGATTACTAGTATAAACCCTAATAATAAAATTTGCAAAACACTAATATGTTACGAATTACAACCTGTAGGCTGTTGTAGTCATAACCTTGGACATAAATCGCATAGCAAGCTTTACAGGAGCAGGAAGTTTAGCAGCTCCGTGATTCTCTGCTGTAGTTCTATGTTCTATTTCATCCGCCTTCATTTGTTCCACAATGGCTCTGGAACGCGCATCGTTGGCTGGCAAACTGTTCAGATGGCCATCTAAATGCTGTTCTACCTGACGCTCTGTTTCAGCCATAAAACCCAAATTGTATGGAATACCTGCACGGCTTGCCACCACACCCAGAGCAAAGGAACCGGCATACCATAATGGGTTAAATATGCTTGGACGACTCGAAAGCTCGGTTATCCTATCATTACACCAAACTAGATGGTCTACTTCTTCTACGGCAGCATGCAATAGCAAGTCTCGAATTGCTGCATCGCGACAAAACAAGGCTTGTCCTCTGTATAAAGCTTGAGCACAAATTTCACCTACATGATTAACACGCATAAGACCGGCCGCATGTTTTGCTTCTTGCTCGGTTAACTCTGGTGCATCTGCTACTGCATTCTCAACTACTGCATCTGCAGGGTTTGGCCTAGATGCCGGCATAGTGCCGCCAAGCACTTGTAACGCACGCCCTGCTTCTGATAACAATTGATCTAGAAAACCTGATTGTCTGAGTTCTGCTACTGTCATGAGGAAATCCTATTTCTTGCTTTGAATTCAAAGGCAAACCATATGGATGGCAATAATATAGCTAGTATAACCAAGCCTCTGCCTGCCCATACCTGATCATCAAGCAAATAAAAATTACAAAGTCTACTGGGGCTATCAATATATAACATGCCGGCAATGGCTAGCATCCAGCAAAACATACCAGTAAAAAACACCCTTACCACTATATGGGACCTAAGCCAGCCAAAATATAAAAGCACACCAGCTGTAATACAGCTTATATACTTCGCGAATAAAAACCAATTAGATAGCAATACACTATCAAGTGCTTTGGGTATCATCCAAAACGCCCCAACTAGGCTAAAGAACAACAGCCCCGGAACACCTTGCTCATTAAGCTTTTTTAATAACACCCGCGTATTCAAAAAAAAAGTGTTGTTGTTAAATGATTGCGCCAGCAATATACCTATGCAAAACAACATAGGTATATGAACAAGCATATGTAAAGACATATACTTTTCCAACCACACGCCAGATAACGTGCTAATTACTATTAATATACAGGCGGCCAGAAAGTATCTGTTATTCATTGCCACCCCCATCCTGATACCATAGTGCCAACTGCAGAGCTTGCTCTGGCTCTCCTATATCTACAATACGCACCAGCTCTCCCTGTGGGGTCACAATATGGTAAGCGGTATTGTGTTCATATTGACCTAATGGTGCTGGTATCACAACAATACCGAAATCATTCAACAGATTAGTACGCTGGTCTGCTTCTGCTGCTAGCCATGTTTGCCATACGTTAGTGTTAGAACCCATTCTTTTCTGATACCGTTGCAACCAGTCAGGGGTATCACGCGGATCAAAGCTAATACTCACTAACCGCACTTTGTCCTGCACTTCCCTATCTGTAATTAGCTGCTGCAACTCCTGGAATTCCAAACCCATGGTCACA
>JAJYRX010000139.1 GCA_021793875.1 Pseudomonadota bacterium | reverse complement strand
CCGATCTTTATCTATGATTAAGTTTTGATCCCCGCCTAAATCAGTAAATCTATTAAATAAGTCTGTACTAAAACGCTCAGTAACAAAGAATTTTTCTTTATCGTCTATATCCTCAACCATTTTTATGGTGTCTGCGCTGGAGCTTTCATTAGGCTCCATATACACGTGATAAATAGATTCCCATATATTTTTACTATGTACCACTGTTGCCGTAAGTACGGAGATAAACAGTAGGAACACTAAATTAATAATATGACTCATAAAAATAGCTACTTGAAATTGCGCTGCACCTTATCTTTAAGCGCAGGCAAAGTTATTTCACCCATATGAGAATCAAGAAGGTTGCCTTTGTAATCAAAAAATAATGTGGTAGGCAACCCTTTTGATCCCATTATGTGCATCATGTTTGATGAATAATCTAACAAAACATTATCAAGCTCAAGACCTTCCGCCTTCAGAAAATCTATGGCCTGATCAGCGCTTTCACCTTGGTTGATCATTAAAACATTAACTTCGGTTAGCTCTTTTTGCGCCCTTTCAAATGCAGGCATTTCACGTCTGCATGGCGGACACCAGCTGGCCCATAAGTTCACTACCACAGGTTTACCTAGATAAGACTCCAGAGCAACAGGTTGTGACTCAATGGATTGCAATTCTACAGCTGGCAGGGACGGCAGCTTATAGAGGTGATTTATGACAACACCTACTAGAAACCACACCAGCAAACCAGCTGTTAAGCCTGATAGTATTGGTTGCAATGGCAGCATAACAGCTCGCGCGCGCCATACAACGAACAAGAAAGACGCTATAGCACCCAACCACCATATATAACCCCCATCACCTATTGCCAGAATAGAGACAGGTCTATATATGTATTCATCCCACCAAACTATTACATAGCCGATTCTTGCAGCAACAACGCCACATAGCACACCGTCAAGTAATATTGAACCTGATAGTTTATGTGAAACATTAGTAATACGCTTCGCTAATAACCTGGTTAATATCCAAGCAATTAGTATTGCAAAAGCCACTTTTACAACTGATATAGAGAAGGGTCCAACGCCTACCATTAATACACTATCCGACTAAAATTTACTTACTACATATAAGGGCTTTCCAATGCTATTAAACAACTGGACAATTAATGCTATTGATAAGATAGAGCGAGACTTTCAACGATCCGCCGACACACATCTTATCCCATTATCTTCATCTCCTGGCAGTAACATAAACCTTTATATAAAAGATGAATCTACCCACCCTACTGGTAGCCTCAAGCACAGGCTAGCCCGCTCATTGTTCTTATATGCGCTGTGTAATGGGCAAATAAGTGAAGGTACGACCATAACAGAAGCATCATCAGGCAGCACTGCAGTTTCAGAAGCATATTTTGCAAGAATGCTAGGGCTACCATTTGTTGCGGTCATGCCTCGAACCACAGCTAAGGCAAAAATAGACAAAATTGAGCTCTATGGAGGTAAATGCCACTTCGTAGATAGATCTGACGAGGTTTACCAAGAGGCAAAACGCCTGGCTAGCGAATGCAACGGTTACTACATGGATCAGTTCACGTATGCCGAAAGGGCAACAGACTGGCGAGGTAACAATAACATTGCAGAGTCTATATTCATACAAATGCAGGCCGAAGAGTATCCTATTCCACGCTGGATTGTAATTGGGGCAGGAACTGGTGGCACCTCTGCCACAATAGGTAGGTATATAAGGTATCAGAAACTGTTTACCAGATTATGTGTGGTTGACCCTGAAAACTCTATATTTACCAAGTACTATAAAACTGGTGATAAGAGCCTTACCTTAGATAGCAGCTCACGCATAGAAGGAATTGGCAGACCTAGGGTAGAGCCTTCTTTTATTCGTGAAGTTATAGACCGCATGATACAAGTACCAGATTCTGCCTCTATGGCTGGCATTCACTATCTGTACAGGCAGTTTGGATACAAGTTTGGACCATCTACTGGTACGGCCTTCTATGGTGCATTGCAGCTAGCATCTGAAATGAGACAAAACAATGAGTCTGGCTCTATAGTGCTTATAGCTGGGGATCATGGCGAAAGATACCTAGATACCTGCTATAGCGAAACCTGGATCCAAGAAAATGGCTTCAATGTTAAAGACCACCTGAAATATATAACCAACGCCTTTGAAGCTCTGTTATAAGAGGTTTATTTATTTACCATGGCTAACAAACTAGCCGCCCCCATGAAAAGGCCACCAAAAAGCTTATTAAGCAAGTTTTGCTGGCGTGGCGACCTTAATGCTTGCAGAACTTTAGCAGCAAGCCCTGTATAACCCATCATTACTACCGTATCGACAAACACCATAGTTAATGCAATCCATACGTATTGCATTAATAAAGGCCGTGAGGTATCAATAAATTGAGGTAGAACAGCAAGAAAAAATACTATTGCTTTCGGGTTACTCATGTTAACCAAAAAGCCACGCAATATAAGGTTGTAAATTTGTGGTTTGTTTCCGGAGACCTCACCGTTGTCTACTAACTCAGTAGCCATAGCATTCCACTGGCGCCAACCAAGATAAAGCAGATAGACCACACCAAACCACTTTATTATGCTGAAAGCCAGCGTTGAGGTGGCTAATAGAGCACCTAGGCCAAGAGCAACTATTGCTATTTGCAGTATTAATGCAATTTGTAACCCTACAATATTCCAAAAACCTCTTCTGAAGCCACACTGACGACCGGCAGACATTGACGCTACTGCTCCAGCACCTGGGGAAATGCTAATTATCCAACAAGCTATAAAGTATGCTAGCCACTGCTCAAATGCCATTTATTATCCAATAAGCCCCGCAAAGAAAGCTTACTGGGCTTTTTATTAGTCAATCACAAAAACTACTTTATTTCTTTAAATATTTTATCATCAGCATACCCTTTTACGGTAAAAATTCAACAACCGTTGCTGCATCTGGAGAGGTTGACCTCCCCCTTATATATCCCCCCCTGCTCTCCAATATACACAAGCTTCCCATCAGAAATGTCGGTTCGCAATGTGAATGTTATATCTGTCTTATATGTGACAGAACTACTACTCATGTGATCTGCCAATAATGGATTAACACCTATAAAAAAATTTCAGTGTCATTGACATGACAACCGCTTTGAGTAGCCGCATATATCATCCCTTATCTGATTTAAGTCATTCACTTTACCGAACTCAGTTAAACTGACAGGTTTGCTTTGTAATCATCGTAAGTAATTAATGATTTTTACCTTACTCAATATAGTAGTACCCGTTATAACTGTATGCCTCATGGGGTTTATATTTGGACGTCGCCAAGCGCGCACTCCTAATATGGATTTCATAAACTATGTAAACGTCCATGTGTTCTGCCCCTCACTTATATTTTCCGCACTACTGTCAAACCCTGTAGACTTAAGCAGCGGGTGGGCATTAATAGTTGCTGGAACCCTTGTTATTGTTCTACCCGGGATAATACTGCACTTCATGCAGCCCGCAGGCATTTCCCGACAAGCATTTCTAGTGCCAGGAATGTTTAGAAACACTGGAAACGTAGGTATACCCTTAATGATGTTAGCCTACGGCAAAGAGCACCTGGGTGACATAGTGCTTTTATTTGTGCTGTCCAACTCTTTGCATTTTTCTTTAGGGTTATTCTTATTATCCGGTAAGGGTAACCGCTGGTTATGGTTAAAAAACCCTAATGTATGGGCAGCCGTTTTCGGTATATTACTAGCACCATATAAACAGTACATTCCCGGCTTTGTAGAAACAAGCGTAGACATGCTAGGCCAAATAACAATACCGCTTATGCTATTTAGCCTTGGAGTTAGGTTATCACACGACAAAATCGCGCATATTGGGCTGGCACTTAGAATAAACTTGCTGTACCTTGTAGCAGGAGCCATATGCCTGCCACTAATTATATTCACACTGCCATTAACTGCCGATTGGACTAGGTTCATAATAATGGCAGCAATGCTTCCCCCAGCAGTGTTAAATTATCTTCTGTGCGAACACTATAAAGTAGAGCCGCAAACAGTAGCCAGTATAGTATTACTGGGTAATGTAATATCGGTAGTGACAATGCCAATAGTAATATGGCTTACTTTGGTTATGGTATGAACACTTATTGATAGGCCTAACGTATAACGTTAATCTATGCTTGTTAATTATTAACCAAGTTGTGCTTATGGAAGCGACACAGCGGCTATTAGCTCTGCTAACATTCATAACGCTAACAACTTAATACATATAAAAGTCACAGGAGATAATACTCATGCGTATTAGTAAACTAATAGCAGTTGCTGCATCGGCTGTTGCATTAGCAGTAGCGGTACCAGCACAGGCTCAAAAAACGCAGTTCATAAACATTCTTACAGGTGGTCAAAGCGGCGTTTACTACCCGCTTGGTGTAGCCTTGTCACAAATATATCAGGAAGAAATTCCTAATGTCAGATCTACCGCTCAGGTAACAAAGGCCTCTGCAGAAAACATGAACCTACTACAGGCCGAAAGAGGCGAGCTGGCTCTAGCACTGGCCGACTCTGTTTCTGATGCCTGGAACGGCGTTGAAGAAGCTACGCT
>JAJYRX010000138.1 GCA_021793875.1 Pseudomonadota bacterium | reverse complement strand
CAACACTAGAAGGGTTTATAGGCCTATGCTGTAGAGTACCTCTTATTGCAATAAATATTAACGGTGCGGCCACTAGCGTAAATATGATTTGTTGTTGCATAGGTAATTTTGCATTGGTTACGGGCCTGCCAAATAAGTAGTACCCAACCCATACTATAAGTATGGTTGCTGCTACAGTTACCACAACAGTAGCTCTGTACCCCTTCCATAACATGCCTAACACCTCTTTAGGGTGTTTTAAGTATTCTATATATAAGCGATTGGGGCGGACGTCGTATTCGAGAATAAAGTTTGGTGTCGATAACTCCAGCATTATCAAAAAAAACCATGCAATTAAAAGCCACGCGGAGTTAAGTTTGGATGCCATTTCTATATGACCAAACCACGGCGATAACAGTAGTGGTATACCTGCAAGAATTGCCAGCATCAGAGCATCGATACGAAGGCCACCAATAAAAATGGCAGACAAGTTTTTTGCTGTTTTTACCCTGGCTTTTTGCCAGATTGTTAGTGCTATGCGGCTGGTGGTTAGCACGGTGAGACCGCAAATAATAAAAATGAAAGTGTTGGTGCGCATAGCGCATTACCTGTAGCTTATAAAATCAGAATAGAAATATAAATCTACATAGCAAAATTCGGTGTGGAAATTACATTTAGTTGTAAATTTAAAAGCCTACGTCGTCAAAATGGTTATTCCGGGTATTAGTTAATCATTGGCGTATTTTTAATACCATACGGGTAACAAGGTTTATGCCTGTTCTATTAAGGTTTAAAAAAATACTTAACAATCAGGAGCGTTCATGAATAACATGAGTAGACGCCAGTTCTTCAAGGTTACTGGAGGAACGTTGGCGGGTTCCAGCATGGCTTTGCTGGGTATTGCTCCCGACTCCGCACAAGCGGCGGTACGGCAATATAAACTAGCAAAAATGAAAGAGACGCGCAGCACATGTCCATATTGTTCCGTGGCGTGCGGCATACTTATTTACACCATGGGTGATGGTGCCAAAAACACTGAAGCCAGTGTAATGCACATTGAAGGAGACCACGATCACCCAGTTAACCGCGGTACATTATGTCCTAAAGGTGCTGGCCTGGTCGATTTCATACACAGTCCAAACCGCCTTAAATATCCAGAATATCGTGCCCCTGGCTCAGACAAATGGGAACGTATTAGCTGGCAAGATGCATTCGAGCGTATAGCCCGTTTAATGAAAGAGGACCGTGACGAAAACTTCGTGCGCCGCAATGACGATGGCAAAGTTGTAAACCGATGGACCACAACCGGAATGCTTGCAGCTTCGGCCAGTAGTAATGAAGTAGGCTATCTTACTCATAAAGTAATTCGTAGCCTAGGAATGTTGCCCTTCGATAACCAGGCGCGTGTATGACACGGACCAACGGTGGCAGGTCTTGCCCCAACATTTGGTCGCGGTGCCATGACAAACCATTGGGTCGACATTAAAAATGCCGACATAGTACTAATTATGGGTGGTAATGCTGCAGAGGCTCACCCCTGTGGCTTTAAGTGGGTAACTGAAGCTAAAGCACATAATGGTGCTAAGCTGATAGTAGTTGACCCCAGGTTTAACAGGTCAGCTTCTGTTGCCGACTTATACGCTCCTATACGCACAGGTACCGACATCGTATTTTTAGGCGGTGTAATTAAGTACCTGCTAGATAACGACAAAATACAGCACGATTACGTACGCAACTATACAGATATGTCTTTCATAGTTAGGGAAGATTTCGCCTTTGATGAAGGCGTATTCTCTGGATACGATGAAGGCAAGCGTACCTATAATAAAGAATCATGGGATTACGAACGGGACGAAGACGGCTATGTGAAAACTGATCCCAGTTTGCAGCACCCACGCACTGTATTTCAGATGCTTAAAAAGCACTACATGAATTACACACCTGAAATGGTGCAGCGTGTTTGCGGTACTCCTATTAAAAAGTTTGAGCAGGTGTGTGAACTATTAGCTTCTACATCTAGCCCTGACCGTGCCGGCACCATACTGTATGCCCTTGGCTGGACTCAGCATTCCATTGGCTCGCAAATGATTCGTACAGGGGCTATGTTGCAGCTTCTACTTGGTAACATTGGCATACCAGGTGGTGGTATGAATGCTTTGCGCGGCCACTCAAACATTCAGGGTTTAACCGACCTTGGGCTAATGACAAACCTGCTGCCCGGCTATCTTACTTTGCCTAATGAAAACGAGCAGGATTTTGACAGCTATATAGGTTCGCGTGCTCAGCAACCTTTGCGTAAAAATCAGCTTAGTTACTGGAGTAACTACAAAAAGTTTCACGTTAGCCTTATGAAGGCATGGTGGGGCGATCATGCTCGTGAAAGCAATAATTATGCCTTCGATTACCTGCCCAAGCTCGATAAGCATTACGACATGCTGCAAATATACGAGTTAATGGATCAGGGCAAGGTAAATGGTTATATATGCCAAGGCTTTAACCCACTTGCAGCGGCACCAAATAAAGCCAAGTTACTAAAGGGTTTCTCAAGCCTTAAATATATGGTGATAATGGACCCACTAGTAACAGAAACCTCTGAATTCTGGCGCAATGCAGGTGAACATAACGATGTAGACACCAGTGAAATACAAACAGAAGTATTCCGCTTGCCAACATCATGTTTTGCCGAAGAAGACGGAACTCTAGTTAACTCTGGTCGTTGGTTGCAGTGGCACTGGAAAGCGGCACCACCACCAGGTGAAGCTAAAACCGATATAGAAATAATGGCCCTTCTGTATAGTCACATACGTAAGCTATACGAAGAAGAGGGTGGTCAATACCCCGACCCGGTTGTTAACCTTTACTGGCCATACTCTAACCCCGAGTATCCAACGTCTGAAGAGTTGGCTAAAGAAATCAACGGACGTGCTCTGGTTGACCTTCGTGACCCTAACGATCCAGAAAAAATAATACGCAAAGCAGGTGAGCAACTAAGCGGCTTTGGCGAAATGAGGGACGATGGAACCACTCTGAGCGGTTGTTGGCTATATGCCGGCTCCTGGACTCAAGAGGGCAACATGATGGCCCGTCGTGACAACAGTGATCCTACGGGAATAGGGCAAACTCTTAACTGGGCCTGGTCATGGCCAGCTAATAGGCGAATTTTCTATAACAGGGCTTCTTGCGATTTAAATGGCAAACCATTTGACCCCAAAAGGGCGCTAATACATTGGGACGGTACAAAATGGACAGGTGCCGATGTTCCCGATTTCAAAATTGATGAGCATCCCTCCAACGGTATGGGGCCATTCATAATGAACCCAGAAGGTGTGGCGCGCTTCTTTGCTCGTCAAGGTTTGGCTGAAGGGCCATTCCCTGTGCACTACGAACCGTTTGAAAGCCCATTAGGTTACAACCCTCTGTTTCCAGAAAACAAAAAGGCGGTTAGCAACCCTGCTGCCAGAGTGTTTGAAAACGACTGGGCAGAGTTTGGTACCCCAGATGATTTCCCATATGTTGGTACAACATATCGTCTTACAGAGCACTTCCACTATTGGACAAAGCACGTCAAGCTAAATGCGGTAATTCAGCCTGAACAGTTTGTTGAAATTGGAGAAGAGCTGGCCAAAGACGTTGGTATATCACACGGCGACCTTATTAAGGTTAGTTCCATACGTGGTTATATCAAGGCTAAAGCTGTGGTTACCAAGCGTATAAAAGCTCTGGATGTCGATGGCAAAACCGTTCATCAAGTTGGAATTCCATTGCACTGGGGCTTTGTGGGTGTTGCCAAGCCTGGTTTCCTAGCCAATACCCTAACGCCGTTTGTAGGTGATGGGAACTCTAATACTCCTGAGTTCAAATCATTCCTGGTAAACGTAGAGAAGGTGTAAGGAGGTATTTATGCCAGTAGAAACATTAGATATAAAACGTCTTTCTGCTACCACTACGCCTTCTCCGGTTGCTCGTAACCCAATACCAACAACCGGTGGCGTAGCTAAGCTTATAGACACTTCAAAGTGTATAGGCTGTAAGGCATGTCAGGTTGCCTGTATGGAATGGAATGATGTGCGCGACGAGGTTGGTGAAAACATAGGCGTGTACGATAACCCGTCCGACCTTACAGAAAACTCCTGGACACTTATGCGTTTTGCCGAGTACGAGAACCCAGAAGGTGATCTCGAATGGCTTATACGCAAAGATGGCTGTATGCATTGTGAAGATCCAGGCTGTCTTAAAGCTTGCCCATCACCTGGTGCAATAGTTCAGTACACCAACGGTATTGTCGACTTCAACCAAGATGCATGTATTGGTTGTGGTTACTGTGTAGTTGGTTGTCCATTCGACGTTCCACGTATATCGGCGGCCGATAACAAAGCATACAAATGTACCTTGTGTTCAGACCGTGTAGCTGTTGGCCAAGAGCCTGCGTGTGTCAAAACATGTCCTACAGGTGCCATTGTTTTCGGCACCAAGGAAGACATGAAAATACATGCCGAGGCCCGTATTGAAGACCTTAAATCTAGAGGCTACGACAACGCTGGTCTTTATGATCCTGAAGGGGTAGGCGGAACACATGTAATGTATGTTCTGCACCATGCCGATAAGCCAGAGCTGTATAAC
>JAJYRX010000137.1 GCA_021793875.1 Pseudomonadota bacterium | reverse complement strand
AACGTCCATTTGATCTGTGATGGCTTCTTGTGTGCCCCAACGCATAAACATTAGGGCCATATGATTGTCTTTATCGATGTTTTTATATAAGTATCTAACTTGCTCCCTAAGATGCATACGGAACAATCTTATTAGACCTTTTTTATGTACTAACTGTGCCTGACCAGCATCATCAAACACTTCAATACTGCAGTGATCACCCTTATCTGACAATGCTGGGTAGCCTATTAAGGTTTGTTTACCCTTACGAACCTCAAGCAGCTCAGGTAATTCACCAAACGACCACTCAGTTATTTTGCCCTTAAATAACCCATCAGAGGCATTAGTTGTTTTATCAGCAACCTCTTTGAATAAATCGTGCGCGGCTGCACTGTGCTCTGCTCTGAGTTGCTGCAGGTTTCGGCCGCCAGACAACATACGACCGTGTTCATCAACCACCTTAAAATTCATAAACAAGTGCGGTGCTAATGACTCAAGCTTGAAATCATTGATTGCAACTTCAACCGCAAATTGTCTATGTATGTCTTGCACAATCGCATCTAATAAGGGAATAGAGGGGTCAACAGCAGTTTCAAACCAGCGGCTATAAAACGCATTTGCATAATCTGGAATAGGAACACAATGCCTTCTTATACGTTGAGGTAATGATCGCACTAATGCATGCACCTTCTCCTTTAGCATTCCTGGTACAAGCCACTGTAATGGAGTTTCCCGTATCTTGTTGAGCGCATACAAAGGCACTTCAAGTGTTATGCCGTCACGCGGTGAGCCAGGTTCAAAGTGATAGGATAATCGCATTTCCACGCCGTCTATAGTTAAGCTTTTTGGAAAAATATCACTGGTTATGCCAGAAGCCTCGTGGCGCATTAGTTCGTCACGACTAAGATACAGATTTTGTATATCTGACTTATTAAGTCCTTTTAACCATTTCAGCAAAGTGGCTGTTTGAAAAACATTTTGTGGAATTTGCGCATCATAAAAGGAATATATAAGCTCGTCGTCTACAAGAATGTCAGGGCGGCGGCTTTTATGCTCTAAACTTTCTATGCTATGCACAACCTTAATATTATGTTGTAAGAAATTGATTTTAGACGATATATTCCCTTCTATAAGTGCTTCTCGTATAAATATTTCACGTGCATGAACAGGGTCTATACGGCCATAATGAACACGCCTTCCGCTATAAACAATAACCCCATAAAGCGTAGCCCGTTCACTTGCAACAACCTGTCCTCTACGCTTTTCCCATCTAGGTTCAGACCATGTCTTTTTAAGTAAATGACTCCCGGCTCTTTCTATCCATAATGGTTTTATATTAGCCACACAAAGTGCAAACAACCGGCTAGTTTCAACTAACTCACCGGCAACCAGCCATTTGCCTGACCGTCTGGCTAAATAGGAGCTTGGGTGCACCAAAAACTTTATGCCCCTGGCACCTAGATAATGATTTTGTACGCTATCTTTTACTCCAATATTGCCTAAAAGCCCTGTGAGTAGCGCCGTGTGTACCTGCTCATAGGTAGCCTCTTTGCCATTAAAGCGCCAGCGTCTACCCTTTATGAGGCTACGAAGCTGCTCATGGATATCTCTCCATTCACGCATTCGGGCCGGAGAGATAAAGCTCTTGCGAAGAGTCGCCACAAACTTTCTTTGAGACTCACGCTGTTCATATGAATCGTGATACCAGTTCCATAAATTCACATAACTCATAAATTCAGACTGTTTGTCCTTGAATTTGGCATGAGCTTGCATGGCTGCCTCACGCTTCTCTACTGGACGCTCACGCGGGTCTTGTACAGATAATGCGGAAACAATTATTAGAGTTTCAGTTAAGCAGTGGTACTGATTTGCTGCTAGTATTATGCGTGCCAACTTTGGATCAATTGGCAACCTTGCTAACAACGCTCCAGTTTTGGTTAAATTGCGCTGTTCATCTATGGCTCCAAGCTCGTGCAGAATCTGATAACCATCGGCAATAGCACGCCCATGCGGAGCATCCACAAATGGAAACTCATCTATATCTTGCAGATTTAAAGACTTCATCCGCAAAATAACCGACGCAAGTGAAGATCGCAAAATTTCAGGGTCGGTAAACTTATCACGCTGTTGAAAATCTTCTTCATCGTAAAGACGTATACAAACTCCGGGACCTATACGACCGCAGCGCCCTGCTCTTTGGTTTGCCGATGCCTGACTTATACGTTCAATCTGTAGCTGCTCAACTTTATTGCGCCAGGAATACCTTTTAATACGAGCTAAGCCACTATCTACAACATACCTAATACCAGGCACAGTCAAAGATGTTTCTGCCACATTAGTAGCCAAAACTACGCGTCTTATTATGGTTTTCGGTCTAAAAATACGCTCTTGCTCTGCTCGAGATAACCGTGCAAACAGGGGTAAAACATCTAGGGTTATAGACTTGTCTTTACCAAGGGCATCTGCAACATCACGTATCTCTCGCTCACCTGGTAAAAACACTAATATATCGCCATCACCATATGAGCAACATTCATTAACAGCATCTATAACAGCAGAGATGAAATTCTGTTCATCATCAATTTCTTCGGCCTCATCAAGTGAAGCCGAATTAGACAGTATGGGCTTGTAAACTATTTCTACTGGATAAAGTCTGCCAGACACATTTATTACTGGCGCAGGACCATTATCATCAGCAAAATGTTGTGAGAACCTATCTGCGTCTATTGTGGCAGAAGTAATAACCAGTTTAAGATCTGGCCTTTTAGGTAATAACTGCTTAAGAAAACCCAATAAAAAGTCTATATTTAAGCTGCGCTCGTGTGCTTCATCGATAATTATTGTGTCGTACTGACGTAGCAAAGGGTCTTTTTGGGTTTGTGCCAGTAAAATGCCATCGGTCATCAGCTTTATAGCAGTATGCTCACTAGTTTTATCACTGAACCTTATTTGGTAACCCACCAAATGGCCTAGTTCAGTACCTAATTCTTGAGCTACTCTATTAGCTACTGAGGTAGCAGCTAAACGACGTGGTTGGGTATGGGCAATCGTTTTCTTGGTCCCGCGCCCAATATCTAGGCATATTTTGGGTAGCTGTGTAGTTTTACCCGAACCGGTTTCGCCAGACACAATAACCACCTGGTTATTTTCTATTGCCTTAGCTATTTCTGCCCGTTTAAGGCTTACAGGCAAATCTTCAGGGTAATTTATGGTTAAATTGCCGTTATTTTTTAATGCTTTAGCCATACAACGTAAAACGCTTCATAATGTAAATATTATAATTTTGATTTATGCTTTTAAATTTCAACCAGCCTTAAGCCCATGAACCAAGCCGAAGAAGAAACCCCAAGCATAACAACTGTACAACCGGAATCAGCCCAATTTGTTCGCTGGTTCAGAGAGGTGGCGCCGTATGTGCATGATTTCAGAGGAAAAACCTTTGTGGTTGGTTTTGGTGGCGAGCTAATACAAGACGGTGTATTAAATACTCTTATACACGATCTGTCACTATTATCGTCACTTGGAATAAAACTTATTATTGTTCATGGCTCACGCCCTCAGGTTAATGAACAGCTACAACTTAAAGGATACTCTATGAGCTTTGGTCGTGGGCTAGACCCAACAGGGCCAGAAGCTATGGAGTGTGCCAAAGAGGCTGCTGGAGAAATCAGACTAGATATTGAAGCCGCCTTTAGCCAAGGACTTCCCAACACTCCTATGTCACATGCACAAATACGCATAATTTCGGGCAACTTTGTAACAGCCCGACCGGTTGGTGTTGTCAATGGAACCGATTACATGCACGCTGGTAGGGTGCGTAAAATTGATGCTGAAAGCATACGCAAAATAATAAATGAGAATGCAATAGTCTTGTTATCGCCCATTGGGTTTTCTCCAACAGGCGATGCCTTTAACTTGGCCATGGAAGATCTAGCCACAAATATGGCTATAGCCATAAAAGCAGAAAAATTAATATTTCTTACACCAGAACAATTATTTAGCAAGCAAGACGGCTCTATAGAAAATGAACTGGCAAGAAAGCAAGCCGATGAGCTTATAGGATCAGGCAGGCTAGATGAAAACGCAAGTTTCTTTCTTTCACATGCATCGTTAGCGGTTAAGCGTGGGGTTTCTAGAGCTCATTTAATACCTTACTCCCTGGATGGCAGCATTTTATTAGAACTATTCACACACGATGGTGTTGGCACCATGGTGGTTGAAGACTCTCTTGATGATCTGCGTGCAGCCACCATAGATGATATTGGAGCCATAGTTCAGCTAATTGAGCCATTAGAGTTAGATGGGACTCTAGTACCTCGTGGTCGAGCCGTTATAGAGCGTGAAGTTGAAAACTTTACTGTACTAGAGCATGACGGCATTATTTATGGCTGTGTAACACTTAAAAACTTTCCTGAAGACAAAATGGCCGAAATGGCATGCCTTATAGTGCACCCCGAGTGGCAGGGTGAAGGGGAAGGGGAAATATTGTTGCGCCATACTGAATCAAGGGCGCGTGCTTTGGGCGCGAAACGTCTTTTTGTTCTTACCACCAGCACATCACACTGGTTTATGAAACGAGGCTTTGTAAAAGGAGGCATATCAGACCTGCCTAAAGAGCGAC
>JAJYRX010000136.1 GCA_021793875.1 Pseudomonadota bacterium | reverse complement strand
TCATTGCACGCACCTAATAACAGCTTACGAGACAGGTTGGTTCCACTTAATAAGAAATATCCTCTCAAAGAGCTTCTTGAGGCGTGTAATTACTACCTAGATTACGCACCACGTGACTTTATAACCTTTGAGTATATTATGCTAGACGGCGTAAACGATTCGCCCGAGCATGCCCGTGAGTTAATAAACATAGCGCGTCAAGTTAAAAGTAAATTTAACCTCATACCTTTTAATCCTTTTCCTCAGTCCGGTCTTGCCCGATCGCCTGATAGTACTGTAAGGCGCTTCGCTAATATATTGTCCGATGCAGGTATAGTTACTACCGTACGTAAAACTAGAGGCGACGATATCGCTGCGGCTTGTGGTCAACTTGCTGGTGACGTCAAAGACAGAACCAGAATCGCGCAGCGTATGCCAGACCGCGGAGTAATAAAAATTCACAAGGAGCATGGATGAACACTAAAGAAGCGCTAAATAGTCACGATTCCGAAGAGTTTGCAAATGCTCCCGATAGTCAGAGCGTCGGTTCTACGCTTAAACGTTTGCGAGAAGCCAAGGGGTACACGCTTGCAGACGCAAGTATGAGGCTAAAGTTTTCCCAAAGACAAATTTCTGCGCTTGAAAACGAGGAGTGGAATCATCTGCCATCCGGTATGCCGCTCAGAGGGTTTGTGCGCAACTATGCACGCTACCTTGATGCAGACCCCGACGCGGTTGTTACTATGCTCGATCAACAAATAGGGGAGGTGTCTACGGCTCTTGTCCCTTCTAACCGATCTACCGCTCTTGTTGCCGCTGATCTTAACGCTCCTGAAGAATCATCGGGCTGGCCTTGGGGGTGGCTGTTAATAATTCTTGTGTTTTTGCTGGTTGCCATCTTCTATGCCCTTGATAGCGGTTGGATACCTGACTCTTGGCTAGTTTTTGAGTGGCTTAAAGAGCTTAAGTCATGAACTCTTTTTCTTTTATTTCAGCGGGCAATGCACCATCTGTAGGTGCAACAAAGCGTAAACAAACACATGCGGTTAATGTTTCTTGGGGCAAGAATAAGGTCCAGGTTGGCGGTGGTGCGCCCGTCGTCGTCCAGTCTATGACTAATACCGATACTGCCAATGCGATTCAGACTGCTATCCAAGTTAAAGAGCTTGCTATGGCTGGATCGGAGCTGGTGCGTATTACCGTAAATACTCCGGATGCCGCACGTGAAGTGTCCGCTATACGTGAGCAGCTAGACCGTATGAATGTAGATGTTCCTTTAGTTGGTGACTTTCACTATAACGGGCATAAGCTGTTAACCGATTTCCCTGAGTGCGCGCAGGCGTTATCAAAATATCGCATAAACCCCGGTAATATGGGCGGTGGCAGGCGACGAGATGACAACTTCGCTCAAATGATAGAGGTCGCGTGTCGTTATAATAAGCCTATACGTATTGGAGTTAACTGGGGTAGTCTTGACCAAGACCTAATGGCAAAAATGATGGATGCCAATGGTAAGCGGAGCACTCCATGGGATGCTCAGGCAGTAATGCGTGAAGCGTTGGTTGTGTCTGCAATAAGTAACGCTCAACGCGCACAAGAACTAGGCTTAAGCGAGAACTTGATTGTGTTGTCGTGTAAAGTGAGCCACGTTCAAGATCTAATCACAGTATATAAGAACCTGTCCGAACGTTGTGGTTACCCGTTACACCTTGGTTTAACAGAAGCTGGTATGGGTAGTAAGGGTATAGTCGCTTCTACCGCGGCACTGGCCGTACTGTTACAACAAGGTATTGGTGACACCATACGTATATCATTAACACCAGAGCCAGGTGGAAGCCGTTCCAAAGAAGTGGTTGTGGCACAGGAAATATTGCAAACTATGGGGCTAAGAGCATTTACACCCATGGTTGTAGCTTGTCCAGGTTGTGGACGTACCAGTAGTACCTTCTTTCAGGAATTGGCAGATCAGATACAAACGTATCTGCGTGATCAAATGCCTATATGGAAAAATCAATACCCCGGGGTTGAAACGCTTAATGTTGCAGTTATGGGGTGTGTGGTCAATGGCCCTGGAGAAAGCCGACATGCTGATATAGGCATTAGTTTACCGGGCACCGGTGAGGTTCCTGTTGCTCCTGTTTATGTAGATGGTGAACGTACCGTCACCCTGAAGGGTGATCACATAGCAACTGAATTCCAGAAAATAGTAGAACAATACGTACATAAAAGGTACGGTAAAAATTAATAATGACTAATTCTTTTAAAAAAGTTAATGGCATAACTGGCATGAAAGATATCTTGCCAGATAGCAGTTACCAGTGGAATGAGCTTGAGGCTATATTGCGTGCTTGGACAGCGCAGTACGGCTATCTTAATATTCGTACTCCTATACTAGAGCAAACTAGGCTGTTTAGTAGGGGTATTGGTGAGGTAACCGATATAGTAGAGAAAGAAATGTATTCTTTCACTGATAGCCTAAATGGCGATCAGTTAACTATGCGACCAGAATTTACAGCGGGTGTTGTCAGGTCTGCAATTGAGCACAACCTTTTGTACCAACGTCCACAACGTCTTTATACAATGGGGCCTGTTTTTCGACATGAAAGACCCCAAAGAGGCAGGTACAGGCAGTTTCATCAAATAAGTGTGGAGGCTCTTGGGTTTTCTGGTCCTGATATTGACGCTGAATTAATAGTAATGGCAGATCGCCTGTGGAAACAATTGGGCCTAAGTAACATACGTTTAGAATTAAACACGTTAGGTCAATATGACGAACGTAAGGCGCATCGCTCGGCACTTATAGAGTATTTGGAAAAGAATGCCAATGTTCTTGACGAAGATTCAAAGCGTCGTATGTATACAAACCCGTTGCGTGTTTTGGATACAAAGAATCCAGATCTGCAAGATATGGCTGATAATGCTCCAGTCTTATTTGATTTCCTTGGATCAGAATCTAAAGATCATTTCGCTGAGGTCTGTAATAGGCTAGAAGACGCGGGCATATCTTATTCCTTGAACCCAAGGTTGGTAAGAGGGCTAGATTACTATAATCTAACAGTATTTGAATGGGTAACTGACTCTCTGGGTGCGCAAGGTACAGTATGTGGTGGTGGTCGATATGACGATCTTTTCTCATTGCTAGGCGGTAAAGATTCCCCTGCTGCTGGCTTTGCTATAGGTCTTGAGCGTCTGTTAGATTTATGGACGCAATCAAATACCATTAAGGAATCATCAGAGTGCCATATATATATAATTCATCAAGGTGAAGGCGCTCAAAGACGTGCTGCTGTTCTAGCAGAAAGTTTGCGGGATGATGGTTATAGGGTGGTAGTTCATTCTGGTCCTACTGGTTTCAGAGCGCAGTTTAGGCGTGCTGATAGCAGTGGTGCAACAATCGCGTTAATAATTGGTGACGAAGAGCTAGCACAAAGCGCAGTTAGTATTAAATGGTTAAGGCAAACCGCCGATGATAATAGCCAGCAACAATTGATTCCAATGGGGCAGCTGGCGGAATTCTTGAAAAGCAAAGGTGTAGCAGCATGGCATATGACTTAGAAGAACAGGAAACGCTAGATGCGCTTAAAGATTGGTGGGCCCAATATGGAACTATTATAGTGGTTGCTGTATTGGTAGCTGCTGCGGCGGTTGCTGGATGGCGTGGTTGGCAATGGTATGAAGGTCATCAGGCTAACCAGGCTATGGGCTATTTTGAAGCACTGGAAAGCGCGTCAAGACGCACTGACGAAGAGTCTATAAAGCGACTACATGCTGCTAGTGAGACTTTACGTTCTGATTTTCCCAAGTCTGGATACACATATAGGGGTGTACTTGTTGCATCTAAAGCCTTACAAGATACAGGTGACCTAGATGGTGCAGCATCACAGCTTCAGTGGTTAATTGATAATGGTACTGATGCTTCCCTAGTGCAGCTAGCTCGTTTTAGGCTTGCTAATGTTTTGTTTGACCAAGGGAAGCTGGATGAAGCACTAGCAGAATTAGAAAATCCTAGTGACTCTTACAAAGCACTGTATTCAGACAGGCGCGGAGACATTCTTTATGCTAAAGGTGACCTAGAAGGGGCTTTAAAAGAGTGGCATGAATCGTTGTCTGGCATGAGCGGTTCGGCAGCTAGTATAGTACAACTTAAAATAGACGCTATGTCCGGAGCTTGATATGAGCACATCAAACGTCAGCAGGGTTTATAAATGGTCTATAGCTGCCTTGTCATCATTAGCTTTGGCAGGTTGCTCGATGTTTTCTGACCCCGACCCTAGAACCATGCCAGCGCCTCTAACAGAGTACTCAGCTTCTGCTTCCGTTAGGGTTGCATGGTCAGTACCGGTAGGAAAAGGCTCAGGTCAAGGGTTTGCTCCAGTTATACACGAGTCTTATATTTATGCTGCTACTCCCGACGGCAATGTAACCAAAATAAATGCGTCTAACGGTAGGGTCAGCTGGAAAAGTAATGCAAATACCCGTCTTTCTGCTGGAGTAGGGTCTGACGGCAACACTACTGCGGTTGTGTCTAACGATGGTACGGTTATAGCATTCGATAGCAGCGGGCAAGAAAAGTGGCGCGCACGTGCTTCAAGCGAAGTGAGTATTCCTCCCTTAGTAGGGGAAGGTCAAGTATAG
>JAJYRX010000001.1 GCA_021793875.1 Pseudomonadota bacterium | reverse complement strand
ACATGGCAGTATAGGCAGAACGATCGGGCTCGAAATAATCACCAATTCGCTGCTGCTGTATAACCTTGCCATTAACAGATAAAACCTTGTTGCGATATTGAACAACATCGCCCGGCAACCCAACCACCCTTTTTATATAGTCTACCGATGGATCAACAGGGTAACGGAAGACAACAACGTCTCCGTAGTTAGGACTTCCAAGCTCTATAACCTTTTTATCTATTACAGGCAGCCTAACCCCATACTGGTACTTATTGACTAGTATTAAATCACCATCTTGAAGGGTAGGCAGCATTGAACCAGACGGTATGCGAAACGGCTCAACTATAAAAGACCGCAGCACAAAAACAAATAATATTACGGGGAAAAAGCTAACCGCGTAATCGACCCACCATGGGGCCCTATTAGCCTTATCGTAAGCCTCTTGACGTATGCTAATGGCCTGGTCTGTTCCAAGCCCCTGCACCACAGGCTCTGTTGCAGCCATAGCTGCGACGGCACGGGCTCGTCGGTTTTTACGTAAATAAAAGACGTCTAGCGCCCATATAACACCAGTTATAATTAGCAATACAAAAAGTATTAGAGCGAAATCCCAACTCATACCAGGTTCCTGGATTCATTATCAAGCTTATTTATCTTCGACTTGCAAAACCGCTAGAAACGCTTCTTGAGGGATTTCTACATTACCCACCTGCTTCATGCGCTTTTTACCCGCCTTCTGTTTTTCGAGCAGCTTGCGCTTGCGCGAAATATCACCACCGTAACATTTTGCCAGAACGTTTTTACGAAGTGCTTTAACGTTTTCCCGTGCTATTACTTCAGCACCTATGGCAGCCTGTATAGCAATATCAAACATTTGTCGTGGAATTAAACCACGCATTTTTGTTGCCACCTCTCGGCCCCGGTGACGCGCACTGGAGCGGTGAACTATCATGGAAAGTGCATCTACTTTCTCACCGTTAATTAACAAGTCAACGCGTACAACATCAGATGGCTCCCATGCCTTGAACTCATAATCCATTGAGGCGTACCCTCTGGACACTGACTTTAACCTATCGAAAAAATCCAAGACTATTTCTGCAAGAGGCATTTCATAAACCAGGTGTACCTGGCGACCATGGTAGGTCATGCTTAGCTGTACGCCTCGTTTAGCTATGCAGAGAGTCATAACAGCACCAACGTATTCCTGTGGCATGAACAAGGTTACTGTAACCATTGGTTCACGAATTTCTTCTATTTGACCCACCTCTGGCATGTTGGAAGGGCTATCAACCATTATTGTCTCACCATCGCGCTTCAAAACCTCGTAAATTACAGAGGGCGCAGTGGTAATTATGTCCATGTTGAATTCGCGCTCTAGACGTTCCTGAACTATTTCCATATGTAATAGTCCAAGGAAGCCACAACGAAAACCAAACCCTAATGCCTGTGAAACCTCTGGCTCAAACATCAGAGACGAATCATTCAGCTTAAGTTTTTCTAAGGAATCACGCAGTTGCTCATATTCGCTATTTTCAACTGGGTATATGCCAGCAAAAACCTGTGGTTTTACCTCTTTAAAGCCAGGCAAGGGAGTACTAGCGGGTTTAGCTGCATGAGTTATGGTATCGCCAACCTTAGCGTCTTCTATATCTTTTATACCCGATATAACAAACCCAACTTGACCTGCACTAAGCTTGTCGCGTGGTTCTGATTTTGGAGTGAACACCCCCAGGTGTTCACAAGGGTACTGGGTTCCTGTAGCCATTAATGTAATTCTATCTTTAGCTTTAAGAACGCCATTAACTATACGTACTAGCATAACTACACCAACGTAGTTATCGAACCATGAGTCAATTATTAAGGCCTGCAACGGAGCATCGGGATCACCCACTGGTGCCGGTACTTTATGTACTATAGTCTCAAGAATTTCATCTATGCCCATACCGCTTTTAGCACTGGCGAGAACAGCCTCAGATGCATCTATTCCGATTACATCTTCAATTTCTGCCTTTGCGCTGTCAGGGTCAGCTGACGCTAGATCCATCTTGTTAAGTACCGGCAACACCTCAACATTAAGGTCTATAGCCGTATAGCAATTTGCTACAGTCTGTGCTTCTACACCTTGTGATGCATCTACAACTAGCAAAGCACCTTCACAAGCTGAAAGAGAGCGACTGACCTCGTAGGAGAAGTCAACGTGACCAGGAGTATCTATAAGGTTAAGTGCATATGTTTTGCCGTTTTTGGCAGTATATGAAAGTGCCGCTGTTTGAGCTTTAATAGTTATGCCACGCTCACGCTCCAGATCCATTGAATCTAGAACCTGCGTGGACATTTCACGATCTTGAAGGCCTCCGCATCGTTGAATTATGCGATCGGCCAAAGTAGATTTACCGTGGTCTATATGAGCAATGATAGAAAAGTTACGTATGTAGTCCATATATCGAAATAACCACCCGTAGCGTATGCGACAGGTGTGCGTTTATAGTTAAAAGGAGCGCCTGTAGGCGCTCCTTTGTCTGCCTGCCGCTTATTTTAACCGCTGCAGGAGATTATTTTTTAGGAGTGATGGTAACCCACTGCGACTGATTATTACGCATTACCAGCAACGCAGCAGGCTTGCCTGAACTAAGCCCTGAAATAACCTTGTTATATTGTTCAGCACTGGATATATCGTGGTTATTAACCATAAGGATAATATCACCTTCTATTAACCCTGCGCTAAGAGCTGGATCTTGTATGCTAGTAACTACAACCCCACCGTCTATACCCAATTTTTGCTTTTGCTCGGAAGGTATTGTACGAACAGTTAAGCCTAACGAGTCTGATTTGGATGTTTCTGAGCTGCTATGAGGCAACTCATCTTCATTGGTAGCAGGCATTTCATCGACTTTTACATTCAGCTTTACCTTTTTACCTTTGCGCCAAACCACTAAAGAGGCTTTAGATCCGGGCTTGGTATTACCTACAAGTCTAGGCAGGTCGGTCATGCTTTTTATTTCATTACCGTCGAAATCTACTATAACATCACCGGAGCGTACGCCCGCCTTTGCTGCCGGACCATCGGGCTCAACCTTACTTACTAAGGCTCCTATGGTACTTTCCATGCCAAGAGCTTCAGCAACCTCATCTGACACATGTCCAATTTGTACTCCAATACGTCCACGCGATACTTTACCGTGCTCTTTTAACTGATTAACAACATTCATGGCTTCGTCTATTGGTATAGCAAGGGATATACCCATAAAGCCACCGCTTCTAGAAACTATTTGCGAGTTTACACCAACTACCTCACCAGCTAAGTTGATTAGCGGGCCTCCAGAGTTACCTGGGTTAACTGCAACATCAGTTTGTATGAATGGAAGATAATCGCCAGTATCACGATTAATAGCACTGACTATGCCCGATGTAACGGTAGAGTCCAAGCCAAAAGGTGACCCTATAGCAAGAACCCACTCACCTTTTTTAAGCTTATTTGAATCGCCTATAGTTATGGAATCAAGGTTTTTAGCATCAATTTTAATTAATGCTACATCTGTTCTTTCGTCTGTACCAATAACCTCGGCCTTATATTCTTTGCCATTAGTAAGCGTTACAAAAATAGCATTAGAGTTAGCAATTACATGATTATTAGTAATAATGTAACCATCATCACTGATGATAAAGCCTGAACCAACACCTCGAGGCACTGTACGCTCTTGCTCAGCCGGGCCTTCATCTTGTTCTGGCATTCCAAACCCACGGGGCATTATGTCAGGGCCAAAAAACCATCTGAATAACTCATATGGATCATTGCCGCGCATACCGGGTCTACGTACTCGTACTGACTCAGTTGTACGTATATTAACAACCGACCCCTCTACCTTTTCCACCACCTTGGTGAAATCTGGAATTGCCAGTTCAGGCACATTGCTTGATTGCGCCTGCACAACAGGCATGGCATTGCCCGCAGCTAATAACACTGCTGCGGCAGCAACCATAAGGGCTTTACCAAACCTGTTTTTATTAGCATAAGAAACACGCATTTTTTACTCCTTGGTTTGAGAATCTTGTTTACTGTACTAGAGGCACATACTCTATATGATCACCCACTTCTCTGACTGTCTCAGCTGGCACCTGACCTAAAACGGTGACCCAATAGTCGGCTATACGCTTTCGGAAAACACTCAAGGCTCCTTTGTGTATACCACCTTGCCCCTGGGATGAATGAATTTCGGAATTAAATGATTCTATAAAAACTGACAAAGCTGCTATTCCGTCGGACAGCACTAGTTGCTTAACCATTTCTTCATTTCTTAACGGCCGACTTACCTGCTTAATAACTTCAAACCCTGGTGGGAAAGGAATTCTCCACCCTTTAGAGGTAAGATCGGTTGGCCCCATATGAGTTTCAATTTCTTTCCAGTTTTTCGTATCCCAGCTTGGGTTTATCTGGCTGTCAGCAGCCCCTTTACCCAGAACAATGCTCACAAAAATATGCTGATCTATTACTTCGTTAGCATCATTAATAGTTTTAGAACTAAGTAGCAACTTACTTTCAGTGTCTATACATAAAACATGCCCATAACGTTTGGGGTCTATGGGATGTAAAACATACACATCACAATCACGTCCAGCCACTCTTATTGTTTGCTTACTGTTATTGAGGCGATAGTACTTGTGAAGGTTTTGAAAATTACCGCGCACAACAAAAGGAAACATATATGCTGTGCCAGGCTCCTTAACAACTATTTTCTGTTTTGGAATAATACGCTTGATAGAGTCATTATGACGTATATATTCCCTGGGTTCACCATCTAAAGCCTCTATACGCTCACGCTCACCCGTTGCATCTACTATATGAATTACCCTGGATGCTACTATCATGGCTCCCTGTTGGTAGGTAAACACTCCAGCATAATCAAGACTACGAGCAGCCTCTTGCACTTGCTCCACGAACTGCACTAGTTCAGAAGAGTCGCTATTCGCCGAAGAGTCATCGGAGGCTATTGCGCCGTGAGACGCAAATGCCATCAGCAAAGTAAACAATGCCGCCAAACGCATCAATTGTCTACTCCAGCTAATAGACTGCTATTGTTAAGCTCAACCCCTCCGGCCAATGCAACATGAGCATTGTAGTAATCGTTAAGAGAAGGGTCTTCGACGGAAGTATTAGATTCTGCCATTTGAACCGGACTGCTTGGCTCTGAGAACATAGATGGCGCGTCGGTAAACCATAAAAAACCTGTTAAAGCAGCTGCAGCCATGCCAGAAAGGCCGGCCACTAACCTTATGCGACCGGATCTATTGGATACAGGTGAAGAAAGCCTAGGCTGTTCGTCTATGGCACGTGATAATCGTGCATAAAACATATCGGAAGTTTTTATGGCAAGCTCGTTACTACGTAATACATCACCAATAATATGATAGGTTTCCCAAACTTGCCTTCCATAAGGTGTATCGAGGTCTTCGGCACGTATCTCTCCCTCTCCGTCCATCCACTCGGAAACAACCGACTCCCAGGGCGTTTGTTCGGGGTTTGAAAGACGATTGTTATTGTGCATTACAAAAGGCTCCTAGCGAAAATCAGACTCGTTTTGAAGGACTGGGCGCAATTTGGCCGCAATAGCTTCTCGTGCTCGAAATATACGCGACCTTACTGTACCTACTGGGCAGTTCATGGTTGTAGCAATTTCCTCATAGCTTAACCCTTCTATTTCGCGCAACTGAATAGCCATGCGCAGCTCGTCTGGCAGTTCGTTCATTGCCATGTTTATAGTTTCGGCAATTTGACGGCTAGCCATGATTGCATCTGGTGTATTAATATCTGTTAGGTTATCAACATGGTCAAAAGTTTCACCATCTTCGTTTTCTATATTACTTGCTGGCTGAGGCCTGCGCATTTGTGCCGACTGCCAGTTACGTGCTGTATTAATAGCAATTCGATAAAGCCATGTGTAGAATGCGCTATCACCTCTAAACTGAGGTAATGCCTTATAGGCTTTTATAAACGTTTCCTGAGCAAGGTCTTCAAGCTCTGAAGGGTTTCTTACCATTCGACCAAGCAATCGTATTATTCGCCTTTGATACTTTATAACCAAAAGATCAAAAGCTCGCTTATCACCCTGTTGCACACGCTTCACAAGGTCTGCATCAACCTGACGCTCGTTGCTCATAGCTCTGCTTCCTCGCGGCTGCAACAAGAGTAATATTGCTCGTACTTAAGTTTTAATATTAGATTTTTCCAGGATTGCTCGGACAATGTTCTGCGCCATATTATGATGTTATGTTTTGTATTAGTGTGCTTATATGTTAATAGCACATTGACACATATGCCGGCAAATTTTACTTTTTCAATACTACATGCAAATACATTGCTTTTATTGTCAATGGCGCTCCAAGACCCTGGTGCATAACAATGTATTTCGGAAACTCTGTTGGCAAGGTCACTGTTTTCTTTGTGCCAGCGACAAACCCACAAAATATTAAGGCAAAACATTATTCCTATAAAAGGCCAATCAATTGGCCAAATAGAATAAACTAGCGCTACCGATATTAACGGTAGCGCTAGTAAATCTGAAACCCGAGCGCTAACAGGCCGTACTATATGCCAATGGTTAAGCGCACGTAGGCTCATTTATATGTCTACTTATACTTTGCGAACTATCATAGTGCCATTAGTTCCACCAAAACCAAACGAGTTTGAAAGTGCATATGTAATTGGCAGATCACGAGCTTCGTTTGCGCAATAGTCTAAATCGCACTCTGGATCTTGATTGAAAATATTAATTGTAGGTGGTGATACCTGATTATAAACAGCAAGTGTAGTAAATACCGCCTCTATACCACCTGCTGCACCTAGCAGATGCCCTGTCATAGATTTGGTTGAGTTCACCACTAGGTTATTAGCATGATCACCAAAGGCTAATCTAATCGCTTTGGTTTCATTTATATCGCCAAGCGGAGTAGAGGTTCCGTGTGCATTCACATAATTAACATCTTCGGGGTTAATATTAGCACTACGTAGGGCATTAACCATGCCCCTCCTTGGACCGTCTTGATCTGGGGAGGTTATGTGATGAGCATCGGAGCTTAACCCATAGCCCACAAACTCACCATAAATACGCGCACCCCGCTTCTTGGCATGCTCGTACTCTTCGAGAACCAACACCCCAGCACCTTCCCCTAGCACAAAGCCATCACGGTCGGTATCCCAAGGACGTGAAGCCGTGGCAGGATCATCATTACGAGTGGACAAGGCACGCATAGCTGCAAAACCACCTACACCCAATGGTGAAACAGTTGATTCTGCTCCGCCTGCTAGCATGATGTCGGCATCACCGTATTCTATTAGACGTGCGGCATCGCCTATAGAGTGCAAACCGGTAGTACAGGCCGATACGACTGCATAGCTGGGACCCTTAAGCCCAAGACCTATTGATAACTGACCTGACACCAGATTTACCAAGGATGCGGGCACAAAGAATGGCGAGATACGCCTGGCTCCACGGTTTAAATATTCGGTCTGGGTTTCTTCGATGCGAGGCAAACCGCCTATACCGGAACCAACAATGACTCCTATGCGATCGGCATTGCTGTCGGTTACCTCTAGGCCGGAATCTTGCCATGCCTGTACGCCGGCAGCGTAGCCATAATGGATAAAAGTATCCATTTGCTTTGCGTCTTTAGCAGATAAATACTGCGTGACGTCGAAATCTTTTACTTCACCCGCTATTTGTGCGTTAAGACCAGAAGCGTCAAAACGAGTTATACGGGTGATACCCGAGCGACCGTTAACGATATTGTTCCAGGCCGACTCTATATTGTTACCCACGGGTGACACTATACCAAGCCCGGTTATGACAACACGTCGTTTCACGGATGACTCCTAAAAATAATAAAGGCGGCCCGGATAACCATAACGTCTATACATACGATGTAAGACAGTACCGTTGCAATACCCGAAACCGCCAGGGCGCCCGCGAACCAATTGCGTGGGCACCTTGTTGTTGAACTTAAGACTTGCTATTGGCAGCAATATAGTCAACAGCTTGCTGCACTGTTGTTATTTTCTCGGCCTCTTCGTCCGGAATTTCAGTGTCGAATTCATCTTCTAAAGCCATTACTAGCTCGACCATATCGAGCGAGTCGGCTCCCAGGTCATCTAAAAAGGATGATTCATTTTTAACTTCTGCTTCATTTACGCCAAGTTGTTCAGCGACAATCTTTTTGACGCGCTGTTCGATGCTTTCCATGCATATCTCCAGTTAGGGAAAATCTAGCGAATTATAGCCAGAACAAAGAGGTTATTGGTGCTGACTATGATAAAAAAGCGTTACCGCACTGGAAAATGGCTTTAACACCACTAACCGCGACGGAACATTATACGGTTTGAACAGATTTTAACCCAGACAGGGCCAACTGTTCCAACACTACATATACATGCCTCCATTTACGTGTAAGGTAGTACCTGTAATGTATGCTGCACCTGGCCCGGCCAAAAATGCAACAGCATTTGCTATATCGGCTGCGGCGCCAAGTCGTCCCATGGGAATTTGGGATAATATCGCAGCTGTTTGGTTTTCATCAAGTGCTCTTGTCATATCTGTTTCTATAAACCCAGGCGCTACACAGTTTACAGTAATATTTCTGCTTCCAAGCTCACGTGACAAAGATCTTGTGAGCCCAGCAACACCCGCCTTGGCCGCAGCATAGTTAGTTTGCCCCGGGTTACCACTATGACCTATAACCGAGGTTATGTTGATTATTCGGCCCCAACGGGCTTTCATCATGCTTCGGGTTACAGCACGCGACAGCCTAAATACCGCTGAAAGGTTTGTATCTATTACATCTTGCCAGTCTTCATCTTTCAACCGCATTGTAAGGTTATCACGGGTAATACCGGCGTTATTAACCAATATGTGAGGGCCACCATCGGAGCCACTTAACTCGGCAATCAGATCTTCACATGCCTGAGCATCGTTAACATTGAGGACAACACCACGTCCACCAGACTCGTTCAGCATACTGCTTACTGAGTCAGCTCCTGCCTGTGAAGTTGCTGTGCCAACAACCAATGCACCACGATTAGATAGCTCTTGTGCGATTGCCTTGCCTATACCACGCGTAGCGCCGGTTACCAGGGCCACCTTACCTTGAAGTTCTTTTTCTTGCATGGACTAATTACCCTTGTAGTGTTTCAATTGTAGCCTGCAATGAGGCCGGATCTGATATTGATAAGCTTACTAGATCACGATCTATACGGCGCGTCAAGCCACTAAGCACTTTGCCCGGGCCACACTCAACCAAATGGGTTATACCGTGTTTTTTCATAGCGTGTATAGTTTCCACCCAACGCACTGGATGCCATGCCTGACGCTCAAGAGCATTTGTTATATCAGACACACTTGATGGGCTTTGCACATCAACATTATTTATTACTGGAACTGAAGGCTCTTTAAGATGCATATCGGACAATGCTTTAGCCAACACTCGTGCAGCAGGCGCTAACAAGCTTGAGTGAAATGGTGCTGAAACGGGCAACGCAACAGCACGTCTGGCTCCATTTTCTGTAGCAATCTTACAAGCACGATCAACTGCATCAGCATGCCCGGCAATAACAACCTGAGATGGCGCATTAAAGTTTACGGCCTCTACTACCTGACCGTTAGAAGCCTGCTTACATACTTCCCTTACTGCGTCATCATCAAGGCCTAATACTGCAGCCATAGCCCCCTCGCCAACAGGGACAGCCTCTTGCATAGCATTGGCACGAATTCTAACCAGACGAACTGCATCGTTTAGATTTAAAGTGCCTGCAGCCGTTAGTGCTGTGTATTCCCCAAGACTGTGGCCGGCCATCATTGCAGGAACCAAGCCACCAGCGTCAATCCATGCGTTATACATAGCTATGGATGCCGCGAGCATAACGGGCTGGGTATTTGTAGTTAGGTTTAGATCTTCTGCGGGACCGTTCGCCATTAGAGATAGCAGATCTTGTCCAAGCGCATCACTGGCCTGATTTATAGTTTGCATAGCAGCGTGATTATCGCTCCATGCATCAAACATACCTATAGACTGGGAACCTTGTCCCGGAAAAATAAATGCTACCTTCATTTGTACCCCTATAGAAAACTTGCTTTACATTCGGGCCAAAACTGAACCCCAAGTAAAGCCGCCCCCTACTCCTTGCATTAAAACGTGCTGACCTGGTTTTATGCGACCATCGCGACGTGCGGCATCAAGCGCTAACGGAACACTAGCAGCCGATGTGTTTGCATGCTTATCAACGGTCACCACAACTTTAGACTCTGGGACCCCTAGCTTGCGTCCTAAAAAATTTATTATTCGCAAGTTAGCCTGATGAGGCACTAGCCAATCTATGTTGGAAAGACTTATTCCGGCCTGTTCAGATACTTGCTTTGCAGACTCTGATAGAACAGTAACAGCCAGCTTGAAAACAGCTTGCCCATCCATTCGCAAGAATGGGTCACCTACCACTTTGCCATGGGAAACATTACCAGCAGCATTTAGCACACCCATTTGACTGCCATCGGCATTTAGTTGAGCTGAAAGTATGCCTGGTTCACTTGAGGCCTGTAGCACTACGGCCCCAGCGCCATCGCCAAACAGTACGCAAGTACTGCGATCTGACCAATCTAAAATACTTGAAAAGACCTCGGCACCAATTACCAAAGCGGTTTTAGCCCTACCCGCCCTTACGAATGCGTCGGCTGTTGCCAAAGCATACACAAAGCCACTACATACCGCTTGAACATCGAATGCAGCACCGCCTTTAGCACCAATATTAGCTTGAACAAGGCATGCGGTACTGGGGAACACGTAATCGGGCGTTGAAGTGGCTAGTATTATGAGGTCTAGATCAGATGCGTTAATACCAGCATCTGCAATTGCGGCTTGCGCTGCTTTGGTTGCAAGCTGGCTAGTAGTGACACCGTTGTCGGCAAGATGCCGTTGGCTTATGCCTGTGCGTGTAAAAATCCACTCATGTGATGTTTCCACATTGCGAGAGGCTAGCTCTGCCGCTAGTTCATTATTGTCTACCACTCTTGGTGGTAAAAAACTACCAGAACCTATTATTTTTGCATACTGCATTTTTTTACATCCTAGCTGCTGCAATTATGCAGGGTCAGTTTGTTCAAGTGCCTGTTGGGCAGTCTGCTTGGCCGCCTTATTTAATGTTTGCCTTAAATGAGTAATAGTTTGAGCTGTACCGTCTAACAATTGATTCAACACTGCTTCTCGGGTTCTTTGCAGGGCACACCCAAAAGCATAGGTATCTGCGGAACCATGACTCTTAATAACTATACCTTTTAGGCCTAGCAACGCTGCACCATTATATTGCCTGTTATCGACGCGGCGGCGGAAACGGCTTAATACTGGCTTAGACACAATAGCAGCTAGTTTGGTTAACCAATTACGAGTAAATTCTTCACGCATCATAACGGAAACCATACGAGCCAAACCTTCTATTGACTTCAACACCACATTTCCGACAAAACCATCGCACACTATTACATCTACAGTGCCTTTACAAATGTCGTCACCCTCAACGTTGCCATAGAAGTTTAAGCTACTGCCACGCAAAAGTTCCGCGGCCTGCTTAACAGTCTCATTTCCTTTTATTACTTCTTGACCAATATTTAATAACCCAACGCTAGGCTCTGGGTTGCCGTCTAACGCAGTTGAAAGTGCTGTGCCCATTATTGCAAACTGCAGCAGATTTTCTGCTGTACAGTCGACATTAGCACCTAAATCGAGAACTATAGTGGCGCCACCCTTCAGGTTTGGTATAGAAGTTGCTATGGCTGGCCTATCAATGCCATCGAGAGTTTTAAGGACATAGCGGCTTATAGCCATCCATGCACCCGTATTGCCTGCAGAAATACAAGCGTCAGCTCTACCCTCTTTAACGGCTTGTGCAGCAACACGCATTGATGAGTCTTTTTTCCTGCGCAACGCCACCTCAACGGTATCATCCATTGACACCACCTGGCTGGCTGGCACTATTTCGTACCATTCGTGCGAGGACACATTAAGCTCACGTAGCTGCTGTTGTATCAGGTTGGCATCTCCAACCAACAGAAAACGTGTATCTGGGTTAGATTGAGCAAACTGATATGCCGCCGGAACGGTAACCGGCAGCCCGTGATCGCCACCCATGCAGTCGATGGCGATACATACCTTGAATGAAGACATTCCTTAGTTCTACAACGTAAGACGATGATGAGTGTTATTAATCGTCGTTACGTGTGTTAACCACTTTACGCCCACGATAAAACCCATTTGGACTTATGTGGTGACGCAGGTGAAGCTCACCTGTAGTTGGCTCTATAGCAACTGAAGGGTTAGAAAGAGCGTCGTGAGCGCGACGCATATTACGACGCGATGGGCTCTTTTTGGTTTGTTGAACAGCCATGATGACTCCTGTAAGGGGCAATCCACAAAACAATGGAAAACCCAAAAATAATTAAATTACTTCTTCCTGAGCTGGCTCAGCACACTAAATGGTGATTTATCAAGATCTGTTAGACCATCATTTAATGATTGCGCCTTATCAAGCGCTTCCGAGCTACAGCTTTCGTGTTTGGGCGCAAATGGCAAAGCAAGTATTAGCTCGTCCTCTATAAGCTCAAGCACATCAAGCCTTGATGTTGCCAAAAGCGGCTCGTCCCATTCCTCTGGCGACACGTCCTCGTACTCAGGCTGATTAAGATCTGATTCCGATTTTACAACTTTAAGCCGACTACTGGTGTTTAGCTCAAAGGCGAAACTACCCATGCACCGCTGGCAAACAACCACTGGGGCTGCATTAACCGAAACGTCTATAAATGACTGATCTAAATCGTCTTTAAAACCCTGCAACATCCATTTGGCATTAGTTTCAGGCTGCTCAGGTAGACCTTGCACCAGTCTTGCAAAACTTTTAACCGGTGTGCTACCTTCTAGCTTCTTACCCAAGCGGGTAAGTTCAAGGGTATCAGCGTATATTGCTGCTTTATTAGTCACAATACCCCCTGAAATACTAGTAAAACCAACCATGCCTTAGGCGGCAACCAAAGAAACGTAAGAATTTAGCCCAACTTCACTGTTTCAGTCAACTTAAAAGCATATAAATGCAAATACAAATGTGTTTACAGGAACAAAGTCTATGCAGCTGATACTTGCATCCGGCTCTCGTTATAGAAAGGAAATGTTAGAACGCCTACGTATACCTTTCACAACAGAATCACCCGATATAGATGAAACACAGCTACCCAATGAGCTACCGCATGAACTGGCGTTAAGGCTGGCAAAAGCCAAGGCAAGTAAGGTTTACTCAAAGAATCAGGGTGCAATTGTGATTGGATGCGACCAGGTTGCAGCAATAGGTCAAACAGCAATAGGAAAGCCTGGCTCTTTTGAAGCCGCATTTGAACAGTTGAAGCGGTTAAGTGGGCAGGAGGTTGTTTTTAATAGTGCCATATGCGTAACTGATGGCCATAACACCCTTACAAACAACATAATTACATTATGCCGTTTTCGCGACCTGTCTGAACATGAGATACATGCTTACCTGAATGCTGATCAACCGTTTGACACCGCAGGAAGCGCTAAAGCTGAAAGTCTTGGTATAACAATAATGCAAAGCATTAAATCAGATGACCCAACGGCAATTATTGGCCTACCGTTAATAGAACTAAGCAACATGCTTCGGGAGCTGGGCATAAACCCAACAACATATAACAATTATGACCAATATCAATAGCAAACCTGCACTACACTTGATACCCGTACAGCTGGGTACCGCACCAACCAACCTATGGCTGCCATCCGATGTGCAAAATATTGCGGCTAACATTAAATACTACATTGCTGAGAACGCAAAAACAGCACGGTTATTTCTTAAACAAATTAATACTACACATGCCATACGAGACATAAACATAAAAACAATTGAAAAAAACTCAACAAAGGAAGAGTTGGTAAAATGGCTGGAGCCCTATAACAGCGGACACAGCATAGGTTTGGTATCTGAAGCCGGATGCCCAGCCATTGCCGACCCAGGAGCAAATATTGTTGAAATTGCTCATTCAATGGGCATTACTGTAATGCCACACACCGGACCATCTTCCATAATATTAGGGTTAATGGCCAGCGGCCTAAATGGACAAAGCTTTGCTTTTCATGGATACGCTCCGGTTGACACTAGCGCTAGGGAGCGTCAGATAAAGCTTTGGGAAAACATATCCAGAAAACAAAACCAGACACAAATAGCTATAGAAACTCCGTACCGCAATGATGCATTCATGGATAGTCTGATAAAAACGCTAAACCCAGCTACTAAATTAAGCATTGCACTTGGCCTTCACACACCAAAACAGTTGATACAAACATTAACGGTTGATCAGTGGCGAAAAAGAGGCAAGCCTACCCCCATGCACAAAATACCTTGCCTATTTTTATTTTTGGCAAACTAACCCAATGAGCTGGAGGAGATTTTGCTTAGGTATATGTTCTACAACCACAGGCTATTACTAACTTTAATATTTGCAGTGGTTTTGTCTGCTTGTGCCAACCGTGCTCCTGGAGGCTACAAACTGGTTAAGCTGAATTCAGAAAACCATAACAGCAGAGTAAAAATAATAGTACTCCACTACACAGTAAGTAACACTGCAAGGTCGTTAAACATATTAACAACCGGTGAGGTAAGCAGCCACTACCTTGTTACCAACGACCCATCCCCCAAGGTATATAGGCTTGTAGACGAGAATCGTAGGGCCTGGCATGCAGGGGTTGGCAGCTGGTATAAGTATTACGACATTAACTCTGTATCCGTAGGAATAGAAATAGTAAACAAAGGCCCCACAAACGGTGACTGGGAACCCTACGGAGATGAACAAATAAACGCTGTTGCAAAACTGGTTAAAGATATAGCAAGACGCCACAATATAGACCCAAAAAACATAGTTGGGCATAGCGACATAGCACCGCAAAGAAAGCAGGACCCAGGCCCTGCGTTTCCATGGCAGCAGTTAGCAAAACAAGGAATTGGCCGCTGGTATAACGAAGACGCTGTCCGACAGGCAGAGCTTAGGTTTCTGGAAAGCGATAACCTTCCAGATGCTGAATGGATACAGTCACAGCTAAGGCGCTTGGGCTACGCAACACCATCATCTGGAGTCTTAGACAAGGAAACCGTTAACGTATTGCGTGCATTTCAGATGCACTACAGACCCGAGCTGCACGACGGCACACCCGATGCCAGAACAATGGCGATACTAGAAGTTTTGCCTTAGACGCTGGTATCTAAAGCCATTAGGCGAGGCATTACCCACTCTCGCATTTGATCCACAGTATTTAAAATAACCGTAGGTGAAGCTCTATGCAGAGTATCCGGGTCGTGTGCACCGTAGGTAACCGCAAGACTATCTACCCCGGCATTATGAGCCATGTTGATATCATGGGTGGTATCACCAACCATTAATACTTGATTCGGTTCAAGCATAAACTCTTCTAACAACTCAAACAACATTTTTGGATCGGGCTTGCTTCTGGTTTCATCTGCAGTACGTGTAGCATCAAAAAGGTCTTCAAGCCCTGACCTTCCCAGCGACCTATTCAGCCCCACCCTACTTTTACCAGTAGCGACGGCAATACGCACATTCTGTTGCTTTATATCAGAAAGTAGCGACCCTATTCCATCAAACAATTGCTGCTCGTGGTCTGACCCAAAATAATGGTGCCGGTAACGCTCAAGAAACTTAGGCATGGTATTGGCATCAAGTTGCGGCACGCATCTATACAATGCGCTTTCCAAGCTTAGCCCTATTACCCATGAAGCTTGGCTCGACTCGGGGACCTCAAGGCCAAGATCACGAGCTGCGGCTTGAATTGCCACAACTATTGAATGGGTGGAGTCCATTACAGTACCATCCCAATCAAAAATAACCGCTGCATATTTTTTCACTTATCTTGCTCCAGTTCTTGTATTAACTTATTAAATCTCGAAGGCAATGGTGCCTTAAACACCATATTTTTACCTGTTGTAGGGTGTGGCACGTTAAGCTCGGACGCATGTAGAAACATACGCTTATATCCCTTACTGTGATACTCATCTAGAACGCTATCAGACCCATACTTATCATCACAAAGAATGGGATAGCCAGCGTGCGCCAGATGCACTCTTATTTGATGAGTACGCCCCGTCTTTAGTTCAGCACGCACCCAAGAAACAGCTCCAAGCCTTTTTTTAAGAGTTATTATTGTGTGAGCCGCCTTACCAGACTTATCAACCCTAACCCTTCGCTCGCCTTGCTTGGTAAGCCACCTTAGCAAAGGCTGCTTTAAATGCTGACGGTCATTAACCCAATCACCTATTACTAAAGCATCATAATACCTATGACCACGTGACTCTCTTAACACCTGCTGAAGCGATATAAGCGCACTTCGCTTCTTGGCGAGCATTAGAACCCCGGAAGTTTCACGATCTAAACGATGAACCAGCTCTAGGAATCTTGTTTCTGCACCAGAAGCTCTAAGCTGCTCTATAACTCCAAATGACACACCGCTACCACCATGTACAGCTACTCCTGCCGGCTTATCAATAACCAGCATGACGTCATCTTCGTAAACAACAGGAAAGGTAGCCGGTGGAACTGGTGTAGCACTGTTAGAGTCTGGCAACCGCATGGGTGGAATTCTTACTGAATCACCTTCTTGGAGCCTGTACATTGCATTGGAACGACCTTTGTTTACCCTGACCTCACCGCTACGTATGGACTTGTATACATGACTTTTAGGAACCCCTTTGCAAACACGGATAAGGAAATTATCAAGACGTTGCCCAGCTTGATCATTGGTAACATCAATAAAACGAACACGTGCGCTCATGTTTACCTACTGCATTTATAGTCATGTAACAGATATCCTACAAAATTTCAAAACCAATTTCACGTAACATAAAAAACAGCTATAATCTTAACAGCCGATGAAATCCAGTAAACGGCGTAGCGTAGAGATGCAAATGGTGCGTCTCCGCTGCTCTGTAACTATTGATTGTACAGTGTTGAAACTGGCTTTCGGGTCATTAGGTCGCCGGTATTGTTATTAAATAACCGCGTGCGACGCTGAATCATTTAAATTGTTTGAATTCGTTAAAACGGCAGCCACTAAAAAGTAATTGCAATCTGGCTGGTGTTTCCAACTTTTTTTGTCAACCACAACTGTGAACCTGACCTACCTGCTGAGAAAATACTTTATTTATGGGAGCACATACTCGTGCTGCCCCTATGCAGATGCGGCCTGGCCGGATCAGGCTCATCCTTATTGTGCAGATTTAGCGCCTCACACCGAGTGACCCGCGGTCGCGTAGCCTTTGCAGGCACGCCATGACTACGGAGAAACACTCATGAAACGCATGTTGTTCAATGCAACGCACCAAGAAGAATTACGCGTTGCAATTGTCGACGGTCAAAAACTTATTGACCTAGACATAGAAACCGCCGGACGCGAACAGCGCAAAGGCAATATTTATAAAGGCGTAATCACCCGCATAGAACCAGGCCTAGAAGCCTGTTTTGTTAACTACGGCGAAGAACGTCACGGTTTTTTGCCCTTCAAAGAAGTATCTCGCAGCTATTTCAAAGATGGCGTAGATGTCAAAAATGCACGCATACAAGATGCACTACACGAAGGGCAAGAGCTAATAATTCAAGTTGAAAAGGAAGAGCGCGGCAATAAAGGTGCCGCCCTTACAACCTTTATATCTCTGGCTGGACGATACCTTGTCCTGATGCCAAACAACCCTCGTGGCGGCGGCGTATCTAGAAGGGTAGAAGGTGAAGAGCGTCAAGAGCTACGTGAAACCATGGATAAGCTTGATCTTCCCCATGGCATGAGCATAATTGCGCGCACCGCAGGAATTGGTCGTACTGTTGAAGAGCTACAATGGGACCTCTCCTATCTTATGCAGCTATGGAATGCAATCGATAGCGCTGCTCGCGATAACCCCGCTCCTGTATTAATTTACCTAGAGTCAAGTCTGGTAATACGTGCTATACGCGATTATTACTCACCAGAAATTGGTGAAATACTTATAGATACAGATGACATCCATGAGCAAGCTACATCATTTATGGGTGTAGTAATGGCTGAAAACGTTCATCAAGTTAAACGGTACAAAGACGACATCCCACTGTTTTCCCGTTTCCAAATTGAACATCAAATTGAAACAGCCTATGCACGTAACGTCCAGCTACCTTCAGGCGGCTCAATTGTTATAGACCACACAGAGGCGTTGGTAGCTATAGACGTTAACTCTGCACGAGCCACTAAAGGCTCAGACATAGAAGAAACAGCTCTAAGAACAAACCTTGAAGCGGCCGACGAAGTTGCACGTCAGCTACGGCTACGTGACCTGGGCGGTCTTATTGTCATCGACTTCATAGATATGGATGACACCAAAAACCAGCGTGCTATTGAGCAGCGTCTGCGTGATGCCCTCAGATTTGACAGGGCAAGGGTGCAAATGGGCAAAATTTCTAGGTTCGGTCTTATGGAGCTATCTAGGCAAAGGCTTCGTCCAGCCTTAAATGAAGGCTCTCATGTGCCGTGTCCACGCTGTACCGGCACCGGGGTTATACGCGACTCGGAATCTAGTGCCTTACACATATTACGCCTATTACAAGAAGAGGCCATGAAAGAAGGTACAGCTGCTATACATGCACATGTACCAATCGATGTGGCAACATTCCTGCTTAACGAAAAACGCTCAAACATTGCCAAGCTTGAGTCACGCCTTGGTGTTAACCTAGTACTAATACCAAGCAAACACCTGGAAACACCTCATCATAATATAGAGCGCTTGCGACACGATGACCCTCGCCTAGACGACAGCAGAAACAGCATACAACTAGCAGATGAGCCCGAAGAAAAAACTTCTTGGACCCAACGCAATGGGCAAGATACCAAGAAATCCAGTGAGGCCTTGGTAAAAACAATAACACCTGCGCAACCAGCTCCAATAAATAAACGTGCAAGGAAAACAACAAGAAGCGTCAGACCATCCAAACCTGGAATACTAAGAAGGTTGTTATCATGGATATCCGGCACATCTCAAGAGGTGCAGCCCCAGCCTAAAAAACGTGCTGGAAAACGTGCTGAACAAAAACCACGTAACCAGAGCCGTAGCAACCAATCTGGCAACGTACAGCGTAACCGTAAACAAGATACGCGCAGCACAAGGGCACAAAATGATGAAGTAACATCAAGATCAGCCAATAATGCAGATGATGTAGGTTCAAAAGACACTGCGGACAAACGCACTGTTAACGATAGAAATACCCGCTCCAGAACACACAGAAATCGCCGCCGCACTCGTAATCAAAATGATGTTGGCAGCACCTCTCAAGAAACAATAGATAGCAGTTTAGATCAAACCCCGGAAGCTACTGAAAGGCCACAAACTGAGGCACAAGACTCTGGCAACTCTCGCAGACGCAGACGTCGTCCACGAAGAGGAAGGCGCGGCAAACAGCACGAGACTACACAGCCACAAACCACTAATAACACCGCTGCAGATACTGAAGCTGTACAAAACGTAACTGACACGCATACTAAGCCAGAAGCGAAACCAGAGCCAAAACCCGAGATCAAGTCAGAGCTCAAGCCTAAAGCAGAGGCTACAGCCGAGCAAAAAGGCGTTAAGCACGAAAAAGAGTCTGAAATAGAGCAGGCAAAGCAGCAGGTAGTTGAGTCTCAAAAAGAAGTAAGCTCTATAACAACCGAAGAAGCTTCTGAAGGGCAAGAGCTAGTGGCAATATCTACTACAGATGAACCAGCATTGTTAAACGTTGATTCAGAGACCATAAAAAAATCAGATGACAGTAACAAGGAAGAAGCTGAGACAATTTATCAGCCATCATCTGAAGAACAACAAGCTTCAGAAAATAGAGAATCAACAGTAGACAAACTAGCAGAAATCCTAAAAGAAGCTGGGTTGGAAATGGTTGAGACCAGCGTACCAACTGAACCTTACTCTAACCAACCCGAAATAAAGCTAGGCCGTCCACGTAAGCAAATGCCAAACATTGAAGAAGAAGAACTGCAGCAAATTGAAACCATAGCTCAATAAAATTTGTAGCAGACGTAAAAAAGGCAGCTTTAAAGCTGCCTTTTTTATTATTTGAACTATTTAGCGTTTACTGGCTTGCTGCTGAGTCGACAGCCTCTGCTGGCTGTTTGGTTAACAAGGCCAGAAGATGAGCAATTTTATTACGCAGCTCACGACGATCGACCACCATATCTATAGCACCTTTCTCAAGCAAAAACTCTGCTCTCTGAAAACCTTCAGGCAGTTTCTCATGTACCGTCTGCTCTATAACCCTTGGGCCAGCAAAACCAATTAAAGCTCTAGGCTCTGCTATTACAACGTCACCCATAAAAGCAAAGCTGGCGGATACACCACCCATAGTTGGGTCGGTTAGCAAACTAATAAACGGCAACCCGGCCTTAGATAGTTTTGTTAGTGCTGCATTTGTTTTAGCCATTTGCATTAAAGAAAATAGACTTTCTTGCATACGAGCACCGCCAGATGCGGAAACACAAACGAAAGGAGTTCTATGCTTTATTGCTTCCTGAACACCTCGGACAAAACGCTCACCAACCACCGAGCCCATGGACCCACCCATAAACTCAAACTCAAAACAGGATATAACAACCGGCACTGAGCATATAGAACCCCGCATGGTTACTATGGCTTCACTTTCGCCCGTTTGCTTTACAGCCTCTGAAACACGATCTGGATATCGTCTGCTATCACGGAACTTGAGTGGGTCGACTGGTTTTGTGTTTTGTCCAATTTCTTCACGCCCATCGCTATCTAACAGAAAGTTAAGCCTTTCTCGAGCGCCTATACGCATATGATGATTGCATTTAGGACAAACATTTAGAGTGGCCTGAAGATCTTCTTTATAAAGAACCGATTCACATGATGGGCATTTAACCCAAACACCTTCGGGCACTTTTTTTGCACTGTTTTCACTGCGCCTGTTAATGCGCGGTGGTAGTATTTTTTCTATCCAACTCATAAAACTTCCCTTATACCCCGGAGTAGCTTAGACACAGCATCTATAGCGGCCTTGTCACAATCTGCCTCAGCAGCACCGCGCTGCTTTGCTTCGGTATATGCAGACTCCATGGTTTCAATAAGTTTGCTACCAATTACAACAGCATCTGCACATTCTGCAAGCTGTTTTGCACTATTAGCATCGCGTACACCAAACCCTACTCCTACTGGAACCGACACATATTTACGTATGGTTTCGAGACGCTTCTGCACATCGATAGTATTAAGGGTAGCAGCTCCTGTAACTCCCTTTAGTGAAACATAGTAAACATATCCTCGCGCTATTTTGGCTATTTTCTGAATGCGCTCTGAGGTTGATGTAGGAGCCAATAAAAATATAGGATCTATATTTTCATTTATAAGCAGATTGGCAAAGTCTTCTGCCTCTTCAGGTGGGTAATCGACTATTAACACCCCATCCACCCCGGCTCTTCCTGCTTCCTTGGCAAAAATATCTTGCCCCATGCGCTCTACCGGGTTTGCATACCCCATTAAAACTACGGGAGTGGCTGAATCTTGTTGCCTAAACCTGGAAACCATTTCAAACACGGTTTTCAGAGTTGTGCCCCGCTCTATGGCTCGTTGGGCTGCACGTTGAATTACAGGACCATCGGCCATGGGGTCGGAAAATGGCACACCAAGCTCAATAATGTCTGCGCCGGCACTTACCAGCTCGTGCATGAGTTTGGGTGTTGACGTTACAGATGGGTCACCAGCCGTAACATATGGAATAAGTGCCGAACGATTGCCAGCTTTAGAAAATGCCGCCTTTATACGGTTATTTGAACTCATGTGGCCCTCTATAATTCGATACCGCTGTATTCAGCTACCGTATGCATGTCTTTATCGCCACGGCCTGATAGGTTTACCAGAATAACCTTATCTGAAGATAACTTAGGAGCTAAACTAGCTGCATGCGCTATGGCATGTGCTGACTCTAAGGCTGGCATTATGCCTTCTGTTCTGCAGCAAATGTGAAAAGCGTCTAAGGCCTCGGCGTCGGTAACTGTTACATATTCAGCACGGTTATTATCTTTAAGCCAAGCATGCTCTGGACCTACCCCAGGGTAATCTAGCCCGGCCGATATAGAGTGGGTAGCCTGAACCTGCCCATGCTCGTCTTGAATTACATATGTTCGATTGCCGTGTAATACACCTACATGACCGGCATTTAAAGAAGCCGCATGACGTTTCGTGTTAAGCCCTTCGCCCGCTGCCTCGACACCTATAAGACGCACACTAGAGTTTTCTATATACGGATAAAAAATGCCCATAGCATTTGAGCCGCCCCCAACAGAAGCAATAATATAGTCGGGCTGTTTACCTGCTGCCTTTGGCATTTGATTAAGGCACTCTTGACCAATAACCGATTGGAAGTCTCTTACTAGCATTGGATAGGGGTGAGGTCCTGCAACCGTACCTATTATGTAGAAGGTAGTTTCTACATTAGTAACCCAATCGCGCATAGCTTCATTAAGTGCGTCTTTAAGAGTCCGAGAGCCGCTATCGACTGATACTACCTGCGCACCTAGCAACTTCATTCTATAAACATTTGATGCCTGACGTCTGACATCTTCTGAGCCCATATAAACTACGCATTCCATGCCATAACGAGCTGCAACCGTTGCTGTAGCAACACCATGTTGACCGGCACCAGTCTCGGCAATAATTCTGCGCTTGCCCATACGTTTAGCAAGTAGGATTTGACCCATACAGTTATTTATTTTGTGTGCCCCAGTGTGGTTAAGATCTTCACGTTTAAACCATATTTGTGCACCACCTAGCTTTTCAGACCATCGCTTCGCATGATAGACAGGGCTCGGACGACCAACAAAATGGGCCAGTTCGTATGCCAGTTCGTTTTGGAACTCTTGATTGTTACGAACGCTGTAGTACGCTTGGTTAAGCTCATCAAGAGCATGGGTTAGCGTTTCAGCAACGAAGAGTCCGCCGTAAGGGCCAAAATGCCCGCTTTCGTCTGGTAAATTGTATGGTTTCAAGGTTTTAATCCAATCAACATAAAACAGCTGATTTGCAAATGAATGCACTGCCTTTATAAAACGTCACAAAGGGCCAACAAACATTATATTTTAACAGCACCCAAAACTTATGCTTATGAATATGAGTTTATATAGTTTAGTTACGGTTAGCGGTAACCCCAGGTAGCTCACATAGTGCGTTTATAGCCTGTTGAATTTGATCGCCATTACGTACTTCTATTGTAAATGTAATGTTTGTCAAAGAGCGCCTACTTTGACTGTTAACACCAACAACATTAATGCGCAATCGGGCGAAAACCTCTGAGACATCGCGCAGTAAACTACTGGTTTCCGGAGCCTGCACACTTATATTAACGGGATACACAGATTGACCGGTATCACCCCAAGCAACCTCTATAAGACGCTCTGGCTGACTGGAAGCCAGCGATGCATACGAACTACAATCGGCCCTATGTATGGATACACCCCGACCTCTAGTTACAAAACCACAAATAGGATCAGGAGGAGCAGGCCTGCAACAACGTGCCAACTGCGTAAGAAGGGAATCTACACCAACGACTAAAACCCCGCTTTTACCCGTAGTGGTAACGCTATCCCGTCCGCTGCTGTATGTTTTTTCCGTTTCGTCATGGTCTGTACTACCACCTCTTAACGCATTATCTATATTTCTAAGGCTAAATTCGTCTTTAGCCACAGCCACATACATGTCATCGCTACGTGCAAACCCCAGCTGTTCTGCAAGGTGCTCAAGATTTATAGCGGTTTTTCCAAGACGTTGCAGCTCTTTCTCGACAAGAGCCTGCCCTTGCGAAATACGCTCTTGTAACTCAATTGCATTAAACCAAGCTCTAACTTTTGCACGTGCCCTTGGGCTTGCAAGAAACCCTAGCTGGGGGTTAAGCCAATCGCGGGAAGGGCCACCCGACTTGGCAGTAATTATTTCTACTGTTTGCCCGGTTTGTAGCTTTGTTAATAAAGGAACCATTTGTCCGTCTACCCTAGCCCCCCGACAGCGATGGCCCAGGTCGGTATGCAAATGATAGGCAAAATCTACTGGTGTAGCACCACCCGGCAGCTCTATAACCCTTGCCTGAGGAGTAAGAACGTATATTCGATCGGGCTGTTGTCGCACTTCAGCCTTAGCCTGCTCACTGGAGCCACCCTTGTCACTCCCATCAAAGGCAAGCAATTGTCTCATCCAGGCAATTTTCTGATCGTACTTACTAGAAGCTGTTTCTATTCCACCCCTAACCCCTGCCTCTTTGTACCGCCAATGTGCAGCCATTCCGTACTCTGCAAACTCATGCATTTCATGGGTACGTATTTGTATTTCAAACCTTCTTCCTTGCTGATCGGACACCACTGTATGTAATGAACGATACCCATTGGGCTTAGGCCTTGATATGTAATCGTCAAACTCCTCACTAACTGGTACCCAAAGAGAATGAACCAGCGCAAGCGCTGTATAGCAATCACGCTCATCATTTACAATGATTCTTAAAGCGCGCAGATCGTATAGCTGATCAAATGTTAAGTTTTTATTTTGCATCTTGTTCCAGATGCTATATATGTGCTTAGGGCGTCCGCTAACATTGGCGTTAACATTCAGTGACTTCAGCTCGTTTTGAATAACGTTTATAGTGGCATCAATAAAACTTTCCCGCTCAGCCCTTTTTTCTTCAAGCTGTACAGCTATTTTCCTATACGTATCAGGCTCTAGAAACCGGAATGAAAGGTCTTCCATTTCCCATTTTATTTGCCATATGCCCAGCCGGTTGGCTAAAGGCGTGTATAGCTCTAGGGTTTCACGAGCCATATTAGGTGGACAAGGGGTTTTTGTATGCGCATACCACAATAGTGTCTGCAGCCTTGAGGCTAGTCTGATAAGCACAATTCTGAGGTCAGCAGCCATGGCCAGCAACATTTTGCGCTGCTTTTCAGTTTGATCACCAGGGCTACTACCCGATGCACCAGCCTGACTTGCAAGAGCGCCTAAGCGTAATAAATCATGTGTGCCCTGTACTAGTGATACAACTTTAGAGCTAAACTC
>JAJYRX010000135.1 GCA_021793875.1 Pseudomonadota bacterium | reverse complement strand
CCCTGAGCTGTATATCAGTTGATTCAAACCGAAGGCGAACCGTACCCACAGGACCGTTTTGTTCAAAAAAACCTCCGGTGGACTCTATGCCGGCAGCGCTGAGCTTTTCTTCCAGGCTTGCAAGAAGAGAAGGCTCTATGCGTACCGTGGACTTTGCTCCGGACACCTGTACGGCAGGTGATTCACCAAAGAAGTTGGGCAGGGTGTACAGGATTCCTATTAGAAGGGCTGCAAGTACGACCAGGTATTTCCATAATGGGTAGCGGTTCATGACAATGCCAGCTAATAATTACAGGGCTTTGATTGTGCCTTTGGGAAGTACAGCAGTAACGGAATTACGCTGCAATACGGTTTCAATTGCTTTATCGCCCTCAGAGCTGATGTCTATGGTTACGTAGTTGTCTTGCACCTTGGTTATGCGGCCAAGCAGCCCTCCAGCGGTTATAACTTCATCACCTTTAGCTAGGTTGGCAACTAGATTGCGGTGTTCTTTCTGGCGTTTCATTTGTGGACGTATCATTAAGAAGTACAACACCACAAACATTAGGATGATTGGCATCATTCCTAGCAGAGGGTTGCCGGCTTCTGCTTGAGCAGTAACTACTGTAAGAGTATTAGGGGTTAGCATGAATAGCTCCGGATATTCGTAAAGTCAAACGTTCTATTGTAGCGGTATATTTATTAATTTATGCCACGAGCGCGATCTTTATAGAATTTTTCGCGCCATTGTGCAAACTGTTGGTCGTTTATGGCCTTGCGCATTTGTGACATTAGGTCTAGATAATAATGCAGATTGTGCAAAGTATTTAAGCGTGCTCCGGTTATTTCTCCAATGCGCTGCAAGTGGTGCAGATATGACCTAGAGAAGTTGGCGCAAGTGTGACATGAACAAGTGTCATCAAGTGGTTGAGTGTCATCTTTATAACGTGCGTTACGTATTTTAATATCGCCGTAACGGGTAAACAACCAGCCGTTTCGTGCGTTTCGGGTGGGCATTACGCAGTCAAACATATCTATACCATTGCTTACGCCTTCTACTAGGTCTTCGGGTGTGCCAACCCCCATAAGATATCTGGGTTTGTTGGCGGGCATTTGTGGCGTCGTATGCTTAAGGATGCGTAGCATATCTTCTTTGGGCTCACCTACCGACAAACCACCTATGGCGTACCCTTCAAACCCTATGTCGGTGAGTCCTGATAAAGACTCATCACGCAAGTCTTCATACATGCCACCTTGCACTATTCCAAACAGGTTGTTGGGGTTTTTCAAATTTAAAAACTCGTTGCGTGATCGCCTGGCCCATCGTAATGACATGCGCATGGAGTCTGCAGCCTCTTTGTGCGTAGCTGGTTCCCCTTTGATCATATATGGGGTGCACTCATCAAACACCATGACAATGTCTGAGTTAAGCTGCTTTTGTATGCGCATAGACTCTTCAGGTGTTAGAAAGAGACGTTTACCGTCTATGGGTGACGCAAATTTAACACCCTCTTCAGTTATCTTTCGTAAGCCTTGAAGGCTAAATACCTGAAAGCCGCCTGAATCTGTTAATAAGGGTTTGTGCCATTGCATGAATCCGTGTAAACCATCATGCCTGTTAATAATATCGGTTCCTGGGCGCAACCAAAGGTGAAAAGTGTTTCCCAGTGCAATTTCTGCACCTAGGTTTTCAAGCTCAGATGGCAGCATAGCTTTGACAGTCCCGTATGTGCCAACAGGCATAAATACGGGGGTTTGTACAGTTCCATGATTAAGCGTTAGTTGTCCGCGGCGAGCTGTGCCATCGGTGGCTATTAGTTCAAACATTTGTTTTGCAAATGGAGTTATGGTTTAACGGGGGGTTCTATAAACATGGCATCGCCATAGCTAAAGAACCGGTAGCGAGATTGTACGGCATGCTCATATGCACGCTTTATAGGCTCCATTCCAGCCAATGCAGAAACAAGCATCAAGAGTGTTGACTGAGGAAGGTGAAAGTTTGTTAGTAGCGCATCGGTCCAACGAAACTCATAGCCTGGAGTTATAAATAAATTGGTATCTGCCTCGGCGCCATGAGTATTAATATTTGGTGTGCCAGAGTTATGTGCTGCATTTATAGCAGCTGATTCTAGCGCTCTTGCCGATGTGGTTCCTATGGCAATTACCCGTTTGTTATTTTCTTTTGTTTTGTATATTGCCTGTATTGTTTCAGCGCTTATCGAGTATTTTTCTGCATGCATTTTGTGATCGATAAGTTTTTCAGTCCTTACTGGCTGAAACGTGCCTGCGCCCACATGTAGTGTTACGTAAGCCATATTTACACCTTGCTGTTTTAGCTGTAGCAGGGTATGGCTGTCAAAGTGCAGGCCTGCGGTTGGGGCTGCAACAGCGCCTGGTATAGATGCATATATAGTTTGATATCTTGAGTCATCGACTTTAGCTGCTTGCCTGTCAATATACGGTGGTAAAGGCATGCTTCCTATATGCTCTAATATTTGGTACACAGCGTTATCGAACTGAAGCTCAAATATTGCCTCTCTTCTTGATAAAACCTCTGCTCTGTAGCCATTTAGGTTAATAATGGCTCCAGGTTTTGGTGCTTTACTACTTTTAATATGAGCAAGTGCTTTATTAGGGCTTATTACACGTTCAATAAGAATCTCTACGCGTCCCCCTGTATTCTTATTCCCAAAAATACGTGCTTTTATAACTTTTGTGTTGTTGAACACTAGCAGATCACCTGGATTTACAAGATCAATTAAATTCGGAAATTGAAGGTCGTGTAGGTTGCCGTAAGGATCTAGGTGAAGTAGTCTTGATTCCGTACGGTGTTTTGCGGGTTGCTGTGCTATAAGCTCGTTTGGCAGGCTGTAGTTAAACTGGCTTAATAAAAGTTCCGCTTTAGGGGGTTGTGTAAATTTACTCACTTATATGATGCACCTAATATTTCAATTGAGTGTTAAATATTATTGTTGTTCATACGTTAATGTGGGTATTATTTTAAGCGGTTTAAGAAACATATAAATAGGCAAAAAAATATGAGCTTTAATGCGTCACAAAAACGATTGCTTACTGGCATGTTAGCAAGGGCAGCGGCAGGGTTTATCTGCGCCGTAATTGCAACGTCCTCATTTGCCCAAAGCACTTTGCCCCCCGAGATTGAGCAGGCATGGCGCTCAACTGGCTTACCTGAGTCATCACTTTCACTGCAAGTGCAGGAAATTAATGGTCCTGTTTTATTTTCTAGTAATGCCGATCAGGCGCGCAACCCCGCATCGGTTATGAAAATGGTTACCACTTGGTCTGGGTTGTTGGCCCTAGGTCCAGAATATAGATGGCGCACGGCTTTTATGGCCGAAAATGAGGGGCGGATAGATGATCAAGGCTCCCTTATAGGCCCGTTATATATCAAGGCATCAGGTGACCCCATGTTTACACCAGCTAATCTATGGGAAATGCTTAGAGAACTGCGCATGAGGGGTGTGAAAAATCTATCTAAGGTAGTTGTAGACCGCTCAGTATTTGGTAGGGTGGCCATAAATACCGCTGCATTCGATGGCGCAGGAGACCGTCCATACAACGCTAGTCCCGATGCAATGATGATAGGTTTAGGTGCTGTCAGGTTCATGTTTTCTCCTGACAAAAAGGGTAAGAAGTGGGTTCCTGTAATTGACCCCCCGCTACCTGGTGTTAGGTTTACTGGCGAGCTGGAGTGGCGAAATGGTTCCTGCCCTGGTGTTCCAAGCGTTGGTTTAGACATCAACAGACAGGGTAACAACGTGTTGCTTAACCTTAGTGGTCAGGCAGCTTCTTCTTGTGGCCAGTTCAGCATCTGGCGTTTAGTACTAACCCAAGATGACCACTTTGACCGCTTGTTCCGTCTTTTGTGGCGGGAGCTGGGTGGTACTATTTCGGGCGCTGTTGAGTCAGGTGCAGTGCCTTCATCAGCTAAGGCTATGGTGTGGCATGTGTCCGATTCAGTATCCGATGTAATACGACAAATAAATAAGCAAAGTAATAATGTTATGGCTCGTACCATGCTGCTTACCATTGGTGCCGAGTTGAACGGGCCGGGTGCAACACCAAGCTCAGCGGCATCGGCAACTATGGCCCTTTTGCGCAGTAAGGGGGTAAACACTGCTGGTTGGTCCATTGAGAACGGCTCTGGCCTATCCCGCACAGGGCGGCTTACTGCAAATGGGCTGGCTGGCATGCTTAGCCTTGCCTGGAACTCGCCACTTATGCCAGAGTTCGTTTCATCACTTGCTATATCAGGAACAGATGGTACGTTGCGTAGACGTCTTAATAAAGATCCTGCGAGCGGCATGGCTCACCTAAAAACAGGTACTCTTCGCGACTCGCGTGCTTTGGCTGGCTACGTTATGTCGGAAAATGGTAAACGCTATATTCTTGTGAGTATGGTGAATCATGCAAATGCTATAGCTGCCAGAAAATTTGAAGATGCCTTGGTAAATTGGCTGGTAACCAGATAAGTTGAAAGGAAAACAATGCCGGTACATGAAATACGTCATCCATTGATACGCCATAAGCTTGGTCTTATGCGCCGTGCCGATCTCAGCACTAAGAACTTCCGTGAAATGTCTCAGGAAATAACTCTGCTACTAACATATGAAGCATCTAAAGATCAGATCGGA
>JAJYRX010000134.1 GCA_021793875.1 Pseudomonadota bacterium | reverse complement strand
ATTATGTATTCGGTCATACCCTGACCGACTTGCTTTAAATAGTTCTTATTAGTTTTTTTAAAGCTGTATGTTTGCATGGCGGAGCCTCCTGTGACTTTGTGGAGGTAGTTTGCCCCGCCCTAATTATGCAAACAATTGGTAAAATCCAAGCTGGATAAAATTGTCAATGCTGTAAGCGTTGATTATTGCTGATTGAAGCGCTTTGCACTGTTAATTATTTCTTCTTTAGCAGCATCCGGGCCTGCCCACCCCTTGACTTTTACCCACTTACCGTGTTCTAGATCTTTATAGTGCTCAAAAAAATGCTGAATCCTTGCGGTTTCTTCTGCTGGTAAGTCTTCAGGTGAGCGTATGTCGCGATATGGCGGATATAACTTGTCCACAGGAACTGCAAGTACCTTTGCATCACCGCCAGCCTCATCATCCATATTAAGAACACCAATAGCTCTGGCTTTTATAACCGTGCCGACCTGTACTGGAAAAGGCGCCAAAACAAGGACATCAACAGGGTCACCATCATCGGAAATAGTTTGCGGTATATAGCCGTAATTACACGGATAATGCATGGCAGTAAGCATAAATCTATCTACGAAAATAGCACCGGTATCTTCATCCACTTCGTATTTAACCGGATCCGCATTCATAGGAATTTCAATTATCACGTTAAACTCATCAGGCAGATTATTACCCGCAGGAACGTTATCTAAACTCATTTTTATAAAACACCAATTAATAGTTGACTAAATTAGAAGCTCGTTTCCAATACTTGGTAGCTTCCGTTGGTTTATCTATCTCGCTGTACAAAGTTCCTAAAAGCAAGTTTGAGCGTCTGTCCTCACCAAGCTTAAGACTTTGCTGCAAGTAGTGCTCTGCTTTACCCCATAGCTCTGCTCTAATACAAAGCGCACCAAGGCTTATTAATAGCTCTTTATTATCGGGTGAAGACTTATTCCACTGCTCTGCCATGTTTAGCCTACGCTGGACTTGATCATCGGGGCAATTTGCATATGCATTTATAAGACGATCATTTCTTTCTTTTGAAATAGCTGCCTCAAGTATTTTCCCAGCCTCCTCAGATCTATTGTCTTTCTCAAATACATGCGCGGCTGCTATTGCTACTTCTGGGATTAACTTTTCGTCTGGTTTTAGCTCATTCCAAATTTTTTTGACTTCATCGTGAGATGCATTATTCATATGTGCAACTGCGGACTCTGATATAAACTCTTTAGCTGTAGAATCGCTAATTGCACCTTTTTTGGCTAATGATTTGGTTAAACTTAAAACTTTTTCATGATTGCCTAACTGCTTATAAGCACACAAAAGCAGCCACGAGGCGTGGTGGTACTTAGCACCAGTATCTTGCAAAGATTCTAAAAGTGCCAATGACTCTTCTGCACGATTATCATCAAGAAGTATTTCAGACTTAACAATCGATAATGCCTGTTTTAATTTAATATTGCTTTTAGAAAGACTTGTAGCCTGCGTCAGCAATTCATCTCGTTTATGATTTTGCTTAGCATGATGTGCAGCTTTAGCACCGGCTATAGCCGCTAAAGCTTTTATGTTATTAGAATGTCCTTTAGACACTAGCTTGGTGAGGTCTTTGGTTGATTGCTGAAAGCGCCCTTCCAAGAAGTTGGACCAACTATTTTCAAGCAATAATTGGTCACGCTGCATAACTTTATTATTTCGCCATGACCTAAAACGATTAGGAGAGGAACCAAACCACGATACTGTACGCAGCAATAAATGCAAAATAATAAACACAGCCAACAATATAAGTATTGCTAGCGTTAGCGACAGCTCTACACGCCACGGATGTACCAGTAGCAATACATTACCATTGTGATCGCGAAGCACTAGGGCAAGCACAACTGCGGCGATGAATACGAAAAAAGTCCAGAACCATGCTCTCATATTGATACCCTATGCTCTATTGATCAGCCACACTTTTTGTATTTGAGTCTGCAGAAGGCTCTGCAACATTAAAAGTGTTTTTATCTCGTATGGCCTCTATAGCCTTAATAGAGTTGTCAACAGTTGGTAATGCAACGCCTATGTCTGTATCTGCTACATCACGTGCTATTCTTATCGCTTTTCTTGATAGCGCCGACTTTTCATCAAATCGTGTCTCAATAGCTTTTAATACTGCTGATGTTTCGGCATTCCAAATTTTTTCTTGACCCATCAATAAAGCTAGCTGCGCAGTCATAATACGTAGACGAAGGTTGTCTCTGAATCTGGTTGCCTGATCTGGAGATATTAATAAAGCAGCTGAATCATCTACACGTATAACAGAAACAAATTCATTTAGGTCGTGTTTTAATGTTGCAGCGGCAGAAGATGCTAGATCGCTGGTAACCTTAAAGGCATTTTTCCACCATGGAATATCAGTATCGGCCGAACTAACAGTACTTTCCGTCTTCTCCTCCCTATTAATATCGGAGGTAGTGCTGGCATTATCTGATTCAGTTCTGCTAGCTGACGCTATATCGGGAACAATTAATGGGGCCTGAGCCACTAGACTTGCAAGCTCATCTAATCGATGCGATAGCATTGCTACATCTACCGTGGTAGTTGCACGCAACTTATCTAGGTCACCATTTATTGTTTGCTGTAATGATGCTAGTTCAGGTTTATTTGCTCTGGCCAGCTGTGCTTGTGCTGTTTCTAAAGAAATAATTGCATTAGCAACGCTACCACTTAGCTGCAACTGCTGTTGCGCTATGGTTACCAAATGCTCTATGTCATTAACCAAAACTAGATCTGAACCACGATCTGCTATTAGTTGGAATGACTTGCTTAGGTCATTTATTTGTGCATTGGTATCGGCTATCTTCTGGCGCAAGCTATTAATTACTTCATTTTGGCTTTTTACCATACTGACAGCATTGCTTGCCTGTTCGATAGCAGATGTACGCTGTTTATCATTTTCCTGAATTGCATTTTCCAGGTTGTTGACGCTAGACAGCGAGTGTTCCACCCTTTGATAAACGAACCATAACCCAGCACTTAGGACAATTATAAGAATAAAGATTAACAGTATTAACCCGCTTGAACTGTTTTTCTTTTTATTCTTATCATTATTCTTTGGTTTAGTTATAGGCTCTTTTATAGGTTTGTTCTTAGCTGTATTGTCTGCTTTACTAGCCGTATTTTTAGCCGTCGATTGGCTTTGATCCTGCACTTTAGTGTCCTCTGGTGCATTGGTAGTATTTTTAGATGTTTTTTTAGTCATGGCAATGATTGTAACCCCATGTGTCCTGACCTATCCATCAACAAAGAGTTGATGGCCGTATGTATATCCGCATCATTTGGTGCGCACGATAATATGTTGCCCGATGCTGTTAAACCTTCAGTATGCAGTATAGTGCGTAAATGCTCTGTTATGCGCTTATGAATAGTAATGAAACTACAATTAACCCAATATTTCATAAGGTTGGCCTGTATTATGGAGTCTTTTATAGCCATTGCACTTTCTGAACTAGTTATTAAGAAAACAGTTTGCTTTGAAGAGCTTAACACTTTTGAAAGTTTACTTATCTCGGACTGGCTCCATATATTTCTTTCTCGTTTATAAATACTCAATTTAGATACGGTGATTCCTGCAGCTTGAAGTTGGCTACTAAGCCATTCCCGCCCTGTTTGACCTCTAAGTATAAGAGCATTGTTTATATTTTTTAAGGAAGATAGGAATGAATTCCAAAGCTCTTCGGAATCCTGACTCCTGGAGCCCGCATACGGATGGAGTATTTTACTTTCGGGGATAAGCCCGCTGGTGTGTAATGGGTTCGCACTAGATGCTCCCACCGCAGCCACATAAGTATTTTTTGGCCATGTTGCTACACCATTACTCTTTAGAAAATCTACATATATACTTGCCGCCAAACTACTAACTACAACAATAAGATTATAGTTGCTAGGCAAATGGGCCTTGGTTAAAGCACTTGGCTTTGGTGTTAACTGCAACGCAGGCAAAACCATTACTTGCACATTCTCATTTTGTGAAAGCATTTTTGCCAGATTCTCGTTACGCCCTTTAGGACGCGTTAAAACCACAGCGGCAGTCATAAAAAATTATCTAACCTTAAAATTTGGCAACAACTTTTCAAGTATTTTGTTTGCCCCCATAGATAAAAGCTCATTAGCAACCTTAATACCTATACTTTCTGCATTGGTTACACAACCACTTCCGGAAGCTCTTAACACCCTACTTCCATCAGGTTCTGAAACTAATCCTTTGACCTGAATATGACCGTTTACAATTTGTGCATAAGCAGCTAACGGTACCTGGCATGAACCACCTAAAGTACGTGATACCGCACGTTCCGCTAATGAACACGCAGTTGAATCAGCACATGATAAAGGCTGCAACCAGCTTACTAAATCTGACCTTTCTTCTAAAACCTCTATGCCTAAGGCACCTTGTCCGGCAGATGGCAAGCTGTCTTGCACATCTATGTAGCCCTTTATACGATCAGATAGTTCTAAGCGTTTTAAACCTACTGCCGCAAGAATAATAGCGTCATATTCTTCGTTGTCTAACTTGCGTAACCTAGTGTCCAAATTACCTCTTAATGGTTTAACAATGAGGTCTGGAAAGCGCTCTCTAACCTGTGACTCCCTTCTTAGACTTGATGTACCAACAATAGTACCCGCAGGCAT
>JAJYRX010000133.1 GCA_021793875.1 Pseudomonadota bacterium | reverse complement strand
CTTTATGATCATTACTGGCAGCATAGCCAAAAAACTCTTGCATATTAAGATCAATATTATTTGTGCCTATATTGGACAGCACTTTTATAGTTTTCTTATTTATTTGTGCAGCCATTGGCGCCCCTTTAAGAATATTCTTAACAGATACATCTACTTCATCGCCTAGCAACATATCTGGATAAACTCTGGTTAACAAACCTTTGGATAAAGCCTCTGATGCATCAAACACCCTGCCCTCAAGAAGTATTTCAGCCGTAATAGCCGGTCCAACAAGCCTCAACAGGCTTTTAAGCTCAAGCGGAGCCATTGGAAACCCAAGTTTATTAATAGGCACACCAAACCTTGCATTATGAGCGGCAAAACGTAAGTCACACTGTAAGGCTACTTCCAGCCCTCCACCCACACAGACACCACGTATACAAGCAATAACAGGATGCTTGCAGTTGTATATAGAATTAAGTGCCGGAGCAATAATATTATTATGATAGTTAATGACTTGATCGTAACATTGCCTGTGAGCCGGGAATTCGGTGATATCGGCCCCCGCTGCAAAATTGCCATTTTCACCTTCTATTACAATGCAACGAATAGTGTTGTCAGATGAAAGATTGGTAAATGTATTATGAAGATCGTGCCACATGCTTACGGTAATTGCATTAAGCTTCCCGGGATTAGATAACACAACACGGGCAACACGTTTGCTGACACTAAGTTTTACCTGACCAGCTGAACCACTTTTACAACTAAATTTGTTAGACATTTAATAACCCTAATAGGGGCTTATAGACTTGTTACTTAATGACTAACATTATGCGTCACTGAAATGATTTTGTTTTTTAGAGTTAACCCTTAAAGCGTGACCTTGCACATATACTATGCTCAAATACACACAAAATAGAATTTTGTATTTAAAACATAAACTATGGTAATAAGTTGATTTTATTATTAAATGTAATGGCCCGCCCTGCAGGATTCGAACCTGCGGCCTACTGCTTAGAAGGCAGTTGCTCTATCCAACTGAGCTAAGGGCGGACATGCAAAGCATAGCATTTTAACCTGTTATTAAAATTTTTGGTGTAAAAACCATACCAACACCATTTGAGCCAATCTCACGACAGATTAATCAAAAGTTTTTACTGTCAGGAATAGAATTATGAACGCTCCGCTTAATAAGTCACTAAAAGAAGCACTAACTACAGTATCGCTGGATGACAAATATACCCTTGAAAAAGGAAGAGCATATATGAGCGGAACGCAGGCTTTAGTGCGTTTACCTCTACTGCAGCAAGCCCGTGATGAGCAAAACGGTTTAAACACAGCCGGATTCATCTCTGGCTACCGCGGCTCACCTTTAGGAGCTTTGGATCAGGCTTTATGGAACGCTAAGAAGCATTTATCTGACAAAGGAATAGTATTCCAGCCAGGCCTAAACGAAGATCTGGCTGCAACATCTATCTGGGGCACACAACAGGTAAACTTATTTCCAGGCGCCAAACACGATGGTGTATTTGGTATGTGGTATGGAAAGGGCCCCGGCGTGGATCGCACCATGGATGTGTTTAAGCATGCCAACAATGCAGGAACATCTGAACAAGGTGGCGTACTAGTGCTAGCCGGAGACGATCATGGTGCCAAATCTTCAACGGTAGCATATCAATCTGAACACAACTTTATAGCTGCTGGCATACCAGTACTTTACCCAGCAGATGTACAAGAGTATCTTGATTATGGTTTACACGGCTGGGCCATGAGTAGGCACACAGGGTTATGGGTTGCCATGAAGTGCGTTACCGAGGTAGTGGAATCTAGTGCGTCAGTAGAGCTAAACCCAAATAGACCACAAATAGTTATCCCAGATAACATAGGTTTGCCTGAAGGCGGCCTAAACATAAGGTGGCCCGACACCCCTCTTGATCAAGAAGAACGTCTACTACAGCATAAACTTTATGCCGCACTGGACTACGTTAGATCTAACAATTTAAACCAGATAATAGTTAATCCACAGCACCCTAGGTTAGGTATTATGGCGGCTGGAAAGGCTTGGCTTGATACTCGTCAGGCGCTTCTTGACCTTGGGTTAGACGACAACGTATGCGCCGAGTTGGGTATACGCCTAATGAAAATTGGCTGTGTATGGCCGCTGAACGCACAAGATGCACGAGAGTTTGCTACTGGTTTAACAGAAATACTCGTAGTAGAGGAAAAGCGTCAAATATTAGAGTACGCTCTTAAAGAAGAGCTATATAACTGGCGTGAAGATGTACGCCCTAAAATTTATGGCAAGTTCAATGAGCAAGATGGTGATGGTGGTGAATGGTCAACTCCTAGAGGAGATTGGTTGCTGCCCGCTAAAGGAGAGCTATCTCCTGCAATAATTGCACAGGCTATTGCATCCAGGATTAAAAGACTTGGTGTTCCAGAGCACATACAAAGTCTTATTGACGCTAGAATTGCCATTCTTAAGGCAAAGCATAGGGAGCAACAAACACCTTCAAATGTAGATGCCCGCATACCCTGGTTTTGTTCAGGGTGCCCCCACAACACATCAACTAAAGTTCCAGAAGGGTCCAGGGCACTAGCTGGCATCGGCTGCCACTATATGACCATATGGATGGATAGAAATACTGAAACATTCAGCCAAATGGGGGGTGAAGGTGTAGCATGGATTGGTCAACAACACTTCACGAGCGAAAATCATGTTTTCGCCAATCTTGGTGACGGAACTTATTTCCATTCTGGCTTGCTAGCAATTCGCGCATCAATAGCAGCAAATGCCAATATTACCTATAAAATTCTCTATAACGATGCTGTAGCAATGACTGGTGGGCAACCAGTAGATGGGTCATTAACCGTGCCTGACATAATTGCCCAGGTTCAGGCTGAGGGGGCAAAGAAGGTCGTTGTAGTAACTGACGAACCTGAGAAATATAAAGGCGTAAAGCTGGCCGGAGACCCCACCGTATACCATCGTAAACAACTAGAAGAAGTCCAACTAGATTTACGCAATACTCCTGGAACTACAGTATTGGTTTACGATCAGACCTGTGCCACAGAAAAGCGTAGACGACGCAAACGTGGAACCTACCCCGACCCAGCTAGAAGGGTATTCATAAACGATACTGTCTGTGAAGGGTGTGGAGACTGCTCAGTAAAATCAAACTGCCTGTCTGTGGAACCGCTTGAGACAGATCGCGGTACAAAAAGACAAATAAATCAATCATCATGTAATAAAGACTTCTCTTGTATAGAGGGTTTCTGCCCTAGCTTCATTACTGCTGAGGGTGCACAGCTACGCAAACCAGAAAGCAAATCTAAAGAGAACCTGATGCCTGAAAAGTTACCACCTGAGCCTAATATTCCGGCCATACAAGGAAGGTTCGGTATCTTAGTTACAGGTATAGGAGGAACGGGAGTTGTTACTATTGGCGGCTTGCTTGGCATGGCTGCACACCTTGAATCTAAGGGGGTTAATGTACTAGACATGGCTGGCCTTGCGCAAAAAGGTGGGGCCGTATTAAGCCATATTCAAATAGCTAAAACACCACAAGATATACATAGCACCCGCATTACAACTGGTGCCGCACAGACCATTATAGGCTGTGATGCGTTGGTATCCGCTTCATCCGATTCTTTGACTCTAGCATTAAAAGATAAAACCATGGCAGCTATAAATAGTGCACCAACACCTACTGCCGGTCTAATAGGCAACCCTAAATGGGAGTTTCCTATTAATCGCACAGAACATGCTCTTAAGTCTGCCATAGGAGCTAACTGCAACTTTGTGGATGCAAGTGCATTGGCTCTAGAACTTCTTGGTGATCATATTTATGCCAACCCCTTACTGCTTGGTTATGTGTGGCAAAAAGGTGGGGTGCCTCTTGTCAGGGAAAGCATTTTACGAGCAATGGAGCTTAATGGAGTAATGGTTGAGCACAATAAAGCTGCCTTTGAGTGGGGGCGATACATAGCTCATTATGGCTATAAGAGAATAAAGCCAGTAACAGAACAAACAAGCACAAACACATTAGATGAGCTAATTAGTAAAAACGAAAAGTGGCTCAGCAAGTATCAGAATAAAGCTTATGCCAAAAAGTATTCAGACGCCATTGACAGGATAAGAAAACTGGAATCAAGTATTACTAGCGATGACAAACTTCCTCTGACCAATGCGGTGGCATTTAATCTAGCACGACTAATGGCGTATAAAGATGAATACGAAGTAGCAAGGCTGTATACAGAACCAGAATTCTTTAACAAACTTAGGAAACAGTTTGATGGCGAGCCGGGTAAAGACTACAAAATTAACTTTTATCTCGCACCACCACTACTAGCACGAAAAAACTCAAAAGGTGAACTTATTAAACGTAAGTTTGGCCCAAAAACCTTATTCGTGTTCCGTATTCTGGCCAAAATGAAATGGTTGCGTGGCACTGCCCTCGACATATTTGGCAAGACACACGAGCGAAAGCAAGAGCGAGCTCTTATAGATGAATATATGCAACTATTGAGCGAGTTTGAGTCAAGCCTGACGGTATCTCGTCATCAAATTGCAGTCGAGCTTGCCAGCTTACCTGAAAGTATCAGGGGTTATGGACACGTTAAAGAGAAAAACCTGAAGGAAGCTATAAGCAAACGCAAGGGGTTAATAAATCAATACCACTCTACAGACCCAGACTCACGT
>JAJYRX010000132.1 GCA_021793875.1 Pseudomonadota bacterium | reverse complement strand
ATATAAGAAAGAGCGAGCTGTTTTAACCTCCTTAAATATTTAATCCTTAAGTACAGTGTATAGTTTTATACGTTTAAATCAAGCCGGTTTACTAATAGCTTGATATGCCTCAAACGCCGTAAACGCCTACATACGGAAGTTTTCACCCAAGTAAACTTTGCGTACCGATTCGTTTGCAATTATTTCATCAGGAACGCCGCTGGTTAGCACTTCACCCTCGCTGATAATATAGGCTCTATCACATATGCCAAGCGTTTCACGTACGTTATGGTCAGTAATTAATACACCTATATTTCGACTTTTAAGAAACTGGATAATTCGTTGAATTTCTATAACTGCAATGGGATCTACTCCTGCAAAAGGCTCGTCAAGCAGAATAAACCTTGGTCGGGTTGCAAGGGCTCGCGCAATTTCTACACGCCTACGCTCACCACCCGATAACGAGATAGCAGTGTTTTTTCTTATATGATTAATTTGCAGTTCATCGAGCAGTGAATTTAGCAGGTTATTTATGGTTTGCTTATTTAGGCTTTTACCATTGTCGTCTAGCTGTAGCTCGAGCACAGCCCTGATATTTTCCTCTACAGTAAGCCGTCTGAAAACCGATGCGTCTTGGGGCAAGTATGAAAGGCCCATACGTGCCCGTTTATGCATTGCCAGGCTGGTAATATTGTTGCTATCTATTTCTATACGACCAGCATCGGCTGGCACTATTCCTACTATCATGTAAAAACTAGTGGTTTTACCTGCCCCGTTTGGGCCTAGCAGACCAACTACTTCACCGCTTTGTACATTAATGGAAACGTCATGAACTACGGTGCGTTTTCCGTATGTTTTTCGTAGTCCGGTTGCATTAAGGCCTTTTGATTGCATAGAGATATCTGATTTGTACTGTTGCATTGTTTTTATGATTTGTTTTTGCATTCAACCAACGCGGCATTCGATTTGGCCCTTGGTTGAGCCAAGGAGCGCACGCGCCCGTCTGGAGATGCTGACTGCTTACCAGAATACGCATGATAGGTGTCGGTTTTTTGGTGATACACAACTTTTTCACCATGAATATTGTCAAATGGTTTTCCACACACAAACCGTGTAACTACAGCTTGACCTATTACTGTGACGGTTTCAGCTTTACCATCGTATTCACCTCTAAGGCCTCTAGCCTCAATAACCTCAAACTTTTCTGTGTTTTCCTGACGAATAAAAACTAGGTCTGTTTTATCGACCGTTGCCACGCCGTATTGAAAGCCATTGTCATCTTCACTTATAACCAGTTTGTCGGAATGTAGGGTCATGTCACCCCTAGTCATAACAACATTGCCAGTGAATATGCTTTCCTTTTTTTGGTCGTCGTAGACAAGTGTGTCTGAAAGAACCACAGTGTCTGGGTCATCTTGCGGGTTTTGAGCAGCCACATGGGGGTGTACAGAGATATATAATGCAAGGCAAATGGATATCTGGGCTAGGGGTGCTGTGATGTTAAAAAGTTTGTTCATGGCTTTGTGCTAGCTAGTTAGTTGTCAGATACAGTTGCCTTGGACTTTTTGCCTGATAGCGTGGCATCTGAAGCCGAGAAAACCTGTAGTTGACGTGTTTGATTGTTATAGTGCATGCCCGTACCTAGCAAAACATGATTGCCGTTTACTACACGTGCAGGGTGGCTAGTTTCAACAATGTCTTCATTTGGATACATTACAAGCTCTGCGCTTGTAACTTCAAGTGGTGCACGGGTTTCGTCGGGTAAACGATGTACTCTAGCGTTACCTCTCATAATTATGCGCGTGCCATCTGAATCCATTATGGCTATATCAGACGTGCCTATGGTTACTGGTGAGTCTGGTTGCTGTCCGGTTGATATTGCGTCGTCTACCTCGTAGGAATCGTCATCGGGGTAATGGCGCATGTTAATACCCTCTAGGCGGCTATTGGCTTTGCCGGAATCGTCGGTTTGTATCATGACAAAGTTATATGCCCAGGAGTCGGGTTCGTGGGTCATGCGGGCAGGAGGGTCTATAGGAACCGATTTTTGAGTATATTCGGCTGCCCACCAGGTGCCAACTACCAGTATGGATAGCAAAATTACTGCTATTAAGTTGGGCATGCGTTCACGCATTACTGTATGGCTCCGCTTATAAGAGGTGTTTGTGAACCGAAAAACGGTGCCAGTTTACCTTGCGATGCAAGTATAAGGTCGCAACATTCACGCGCTGCACCTGCGCCACCACTACGTGTTGATACCCAATGGGCAGCACTTGCTATATATTCAGGCGCATTTGGAACGGTAGCGGCAAACCCGCACTTTTGCATGGCTGTTAGGTCTATTAAGTCGTCTCCCATAAATCCGGTTTGCGCTAGTGTTACTCCGCATTCTTGCGCTAGTTTTATTAAGGTTTCAGGCTTGTTGCGCACCCCCTGGTACACGAGGTCTATGCCTAGTTCATAAGCGCGCCTGCTTACAATAGGCCCGTCGCGGCCTGTTATTAAAGCAACTCTTATTCCACTTTCTTTTAGTAGGCGTAAACCGTGACCATCGAGTGCGTTAAATGGTTTCATGACTTCGCCATTTTCGCCATACCATAACGTGCCATCAGTGAGTATTCCATCTACATCAAAAGCCATAAGAGATATTTGGCTTGCGCGCTCTATTACCGACTCGCTATTACGCGCCAGAATTTGTGCTTCTGCTGGATGTACTGGTGTGCTTTTCATGCTAAATAACCTTTGCTGCTAATAGATCGTGCATATGTAGTGCACCTAATAATAGCCCTTTATTATCAACCACGAGCAGCTGGTTAAGTTTACGTGCGTCCATTTTAGTAGCTGCCTCTATGGCTAGCATATCGGCAGTTATCGTGTAAGGGTTGCTGCTCATACCTTCGCTTACTGTAAGTTTGCGTATATCGCCGCTTCTTACAATAATTCTACGTAAGTCACCGTCGGTAAACACCCCTACCGGCTTATTGTCTGGGTTTATTACTATGGTCATACCCATGCCTTTGGCAGACATTTCATGTAACGCGTCAGGTATAGCCGTTTCTGGCGTTACAAGCGGCAGTGCGTCACCCTGACGCATAACATCGGCAACTCGTGTAAGTAGTTTGCGGCCCAGGGCTCCTCCGGGGTGAGACCGTGCGAAATCTTCATGATTAAAACCGCGAGCTTCAAGGCAGGCAACAGCAATGGCATCGCCTGCTGCAAGGGTAGCGGTTGTGCTTGCTGTGGGAGCCAGATTAAGAGGGCATGCTTCTTGTTTTACCGCTACATTTATGTGTATGCTGGAATGCTTTGCTAAGTCGGAATTGCTATTTCCAGTAATGGCTATAACGGGAGTTTTAATACGCTTAGCTACATTTACTATGGTTAATAGTTCGGAGCCGGATCCAGAATACGATATACATATAAGCACATCGTCTGAAGTAATCATGCCAAGGTCGCCGTGTATAGCTTCGGCTGCATGCATAAAAAAAGCTGGAGTACCTGTAGAGGCTAGCGTGGCTGCAATTTTTTTAGCAATATGGCCCGATTTCCCTAGCCCGCTAACCACGACCCGCCCTGTACAGTTCAATATTAGCCTTACTGCCTCCACAAAGCTTTGATCAAGGCGGTTTTGTAAATGTACCAAACCTTGTATTTCAATTTGCAGTGTGCGCTTTGCAGAAGCAATAACCTGTTCTGTTGATATGTTGGCTGTAGATCTCATGATTGAATTTTAATCTAGAATAAAGCTGCTATTACGCTCAGCAATGCTATTATTCCAGATGTTACCGTTGCGTACAGAATTTATAGGCAAAGATTTGGAAAACACTACGCTTTCAGACTCTACCGCATATATAGACCCAACCCAGTACGTTCGTGACACCATACGAACCGTGCCTGATTGGCCCAAGCCCGGAGTTATTTTCCGGGACATTACTCCCGTCTTGCAAGATCCTAGAGCCTTCAGGGTTCTAGTCGACATTTTCGTATATCGTTATATGCGCCAAAAACTAGACCTGGTGGCAGGCATAGATGCTCGCGGATTTATCCTTGGTGCAGTATTGGCATACGAACTTAACCTTGGTTTTGTGCCTGTTCGCAAGAAAGGAAAACTTCCTTTCCAAACTGTAGCCGAAGAATACAGTCTTGAATATGGTAATGCGGTTGTTGAAATGCACACTGATGCTGTCAAGCCAGGTCAAAGAGTTTTGCTTATCGATGATCTAATAGCTACCGGAGGCACCATGGTTGCAGCATCAAAATTGCTTCAACGTTTAGGTGCCAACGTTGTAGAAGCAGCAGCTATTATTGACCTGCCCGATCTAGGTGGTTCAAAAGCGGTACGCGAAGAAGGTTTAAACGTTTACACCGTGTGTAGTTTTGCTTCTGTACACGATTCCATAGAGCCTGGTGAGTAGCTTATATTTCTGGCATAAAAGCTGTTTTTATTGCGCTTTCAGAGTTTATTCCTTGTGATAGAAGTACAGACAAGCGTATACGTGCTTTGCGTGCAGAGACTCTGCTAACACCAATGGCCCCAGCTTCTTCGGCATCAGCTAAAGCACCAGGGTACGAATAGCTTTGATGTACAGGCCCATGCAGAACAGATGTGGTGACTAATACCTTCTTTCCTTTGTCAGTAGCCTGTTTTATAAGCTTTGCCCATGTTGGTAGCACTTGTCCCCGACCTACACCGTTTATTACCAAGCCAGGGTCTG
>JAJYRX010000131.1 GCA_021793875.1 Pseudomonadota bacterium | reverse complement strand
GGTTTTTAATCCACAATGGATTCAACAATTGTTTTAATACTTCTTCAAGATGGCGTACTTAATGGCGCCATCTATGCCTTGCTTGGGTTAGCCCTGGTGCTGGTGTTTCTGGTTACCAGGGTTATTTTTATTCCGCAGGGCGAGTTTGTAGCTTTTGGCGCTTTAACTCTGGCTTTTATCATTAATGGAAAAGTTCCGGGAACGGTAACCCTATTGCTAGGTGCTGGCATAGTAGTCTTTATACTTGAAGTACTACAGTCTATACGCTCTGGGCATTGGGCAGGAATTGTTAAAACGGCTGCCTGGACTCTAGCTATACCTATAGCAATATATTTTGCAGTGCCGCATATAGTTGATGGTAAATGGCCCTTATGGGCCAATATGCTGGTGTCGCTCGCCATAGTGTTGCCAATGGGACCTATGGTTTATAGGCTGGCCTATCAGCCTGTTGCTGAAGCAAGTGTTCTTGTTCTGCTAATCGTTTCGGTTGCGGTTCACTTTGCTCTTACTGGTCTCGCCCTTGTTTTTTTTGGGGCAGAAGGCTGGCGCACTCCAGCACTAATTAGTGGTCAGGTCAACATGGGCGTAGTTACTTGGTCGGCCCAAACGTTTTTAGTCCTTGGGACTTGTATAACCTTAATTATTTCTTTGTGGTTGTTTTTTGGTAAAACGTTATATGGTCGTGCTCTAAGAGCTACTGCTGTAAACCGCCGAGGGGCCCGTTTGGTTGGCATAAGCACCTCTATGTCTGGCAAGCTTACATTTACTCTTGCTGCCGGAATAGGCGCGTTATCAGGCATGTTAATTGCGCCAGTAACAACTATCTATTACGACACAGGCTTTCTTATTGGTCTTAAAGGCTTTGTGGCAGCAATATTCGGCGGAATTATCAGCTACCCAGTGGCAGCTATTGGTGCAATATTCGTTGGCATACTAGAAGCCTTTTCTTCGTTTTGGGCCAGTGCTTACAAAGAAGTAATCGTGTTTACGCTTATTATTCCGGTGTTATTGTGGCGTTCGTTTGGCATGCAGCACACCGATGACGAGGATTAACCATGAACCGCGTTTTCCTTGCCATGGTTATAGTGGCTTTGTTTGCCCTTCCTTTTAGTTCCCTAACCCCTGAGTACTGGATTACCCACCTGAACTACATAGGCTTGGCAAGTTTGGTTGTACTTGGTTTGCTGCTGCTAACTGGTGTAAGTGGTCTTACTTCGTTCGGACAGGCTGCTTTCGTTGGCTTAGGGGCATACACTACAGCATACACAACCACCGCTTTGGGGTGGTCGCCCTGGTTTGCCTTATTTGCTGGCTTAATTCTTACAGCGGTGGTGGCCTATATATTAGGTGCCATTACGCTGCGCCTTTCCGGCCATTTTCTGCCTTTAAGCACAATAGCTTGGGGCCTAGCTTTATATTATTTGTTTGGGAATTTAGAATTTCTAGGCCAATACGATGGAATAGCAGGTATCAAACCTCTGAATATTTTGGGCATCTCGCTTGCAAGCGGCCGTTCAATGTATGTTCTTATTTGGCTGTTTGTGTTGCTGGCTCTGTGGGGCAGCAGTAATTTGCTGAACTCTAGGCCGGGAAGGGCAATAAGAGCACTGCGCGGGGGTGGTGAAATGTCAGAGTCCTTTGGTATTAACACCGCCCAGTATAAAACAATCGTGTTTGTATATGCGGCATTATTGGCTTGTATATCTGGCTGGCTGTATGCACACATGCAAAGGGCGGTAAGCCCAAGTCCTTTCGGTCTTAATTACAGTATTGAATATTTATTTATGGCTGTAGTAGGTGGTTCTGGAAGTGTATGGGGTGCGGTAGTCGGCTCAGGGCTTATTCTCACTATAAAAGATCAGCTGCAGAACGTAGTGCCCAAACTTGTAAACAGTCAGGAAAACTTTGAGCTAATATTCTTTGGCGTGTTAATGGTATTAGTACTGCAATATGCTCGTAATGGTGTATGGCCCCTTCTCAGGGCATGGGGCTATAGGCTGGGCATTTCGCGCCACGCGAATAACGTGCTTGTTCCCGATTCCGCGCAAGAGCTAAATCGTCGGGCCCGTCCAGATAACAACATAAATGTTTTAGAAATAAACAAGCTACGTAAAGAGTTCGGCGGGTTAGTAGCAGTTAATAATGTCAGCTTTTCAGTAAAGGCAGGTGAAATAGTTGGTCTTATTGGCCCTAATGGGGCCGGTAAAAGTACCACTTTTAACCTTATAACTGGTGTTTATCCTTCTACCAGCGGAAGTGCCACCTTTCTAGGATCTAGGCTAGATACCTTGAAAGCACGGGAAATATCTAAACTTGGTATAGGACGAACTTTCCAGCATGTACAGCTATTGCCACAAATGTCTGTTATAGAAAATGTGGCACTGGGAGCTCATCAAAGGTCCGACGTTGGTGTTGTCTCTGCTTCATTACGTACTGACAGGTCTCAGGAAGCACAATTATTGTTTCAGGCTGCTAAACAACTGAAGCGTGTAGGTTTGGGTGAGGTAATGCACGAAGAGGCGGGTAACCTTCCTCTTGGGCAACAGCGTATTTTGGAAATTGCACGTGCTTTGGCATCCGACCCTGTATTGCTGCTTCTTGATGAGCCTGCTGCTGGGTTAAGGTATCGTGAGAAACGTGATTTAGCCAATGTTCTGTCGCAACTCAAAAATGAGGGTATGAGCATATTATTGGTTGAGCACGATATGGATTTCGTCATGAGCTTGACAGACCACATTGTTGTGATGGATTTTGGCACCAAAATTGCCGAAGGAACTCCGTCTCAAGTGCAATCCAATAAGGCGGTTATAGATGCTTATTTAGGGGGTGTAGAATGACAGCTAAATATAGCCATGAACACCTTCTACAGGTAAAACAGTTGTCAGCGCGATATGGAAAAATAACTGCAGTATCTGACGTAAATATTTCTGTTAAGCCTGGCAGTATAGTTACAGTAATAGGTGCTAACGGTGCTGGAAAATCAACCTTGTTAAATTCTATTATGGGGTCTTTGCCCCGCAATGGAAGCAGCTCTGGGGTTATAAATTATTTAAACGAAGATATATCTAAGTGGTCTGTAGAAAGGCGTGTTGCAAGTGGGGTATGTTTAGTGCCGGAAAGTCGTGAGTTATTCTCAAGTATGACCGTTGAGGATAATTTACTACTCGGTGGTTTCCGTTTATACAGAAGCGGTGTAAAAGGCTGGCAAAATAAAATTACAGACGTCTACAACATATTCCCTCGCTTACGCGAACGTAAGTGGCAGCAGGCGGGCACATTGTCCGGAGGTGAACGCCAAATGTTGGCATTGGGGCGTGCGCTTATGGCACAACCACAGCTGTTAATGTTAGATGAGCCAAGCCTTGGTTTAGCGCCACGAGTGGTGGCCGAGATATTCCAAATAATATCCGGGCTGCGCGATTTGGGCGTTTCTATACTACTTATAGAACAAAATGCACGTGCAGCATTACACGTGGCCGATTATGGATACGTATTAGAAACCGGTCAGCTAACCTTAGAGGGTAAAGCTGTAGAATTAGCTAACGATCAAAGGGTTATAGACAGTTACCTTGGGTTGGGAAAAAACCCAGTGCCTGAACCATAGCTATAAATTAGTTAGCAAGCCTTGGTGTTGTTGTAGCTCGGCTGAGGTAAAAGTGTGTGAAATTTTGCCATCTTCTAGCAAATAAAAGCGGTCGGCTATTAAGCCACTGAACCTAGTACCTTGTTCAGTAAGAATTATGCTGTAATTTTGATTCTTCAGGTTAACAATAAATTGTGCCAACAATGTCAGGCATTGGTCAGATAGGCCAGTAGCAATATTATTTAGCAAAATTACCTGTGCTCCGTGCCTTAGCAACCTAGCAATTGCAAGTAACCGATGCTGTATGTGACTAAGCTCGCTGCAAACCGTGTTGCGCACCTGCGATAGGGAGGGGCATAAGTCGTAAATAGTGCCAAGGGCAAGAGCACCACCCAGACTACTGGAGTTGTGTATTGGTTGAAGTAGGTTCTCTTCACTAGTTAGGTGCATGCTTAAGCTATTTTCTATTGGCGTGAGATCGAGACCCAAATGGCTAATATCTGGGTTTGGTCCATTATTTAATTTGTGACCTGCAACACGTACAGAGCCTTTCATGGTTTTGGCTTGTCCGCTTATGGCGCGCAAAGCAGAACTGCGACCAGAACCTTTTTTACCAATAATAGCAACAATTTCGCCGGGCATTGCGTACATGTTAACGCCATTAAGAACCTGGCCATGCGCATACCGTACGTGCAGGTCTTCTACCAGCAATGCAGCCATAGTCATGTATGGCCTCCGAAAAGTAATAGTGCCTGTTGCTATAGTATGCCGGAAAACATGGTTGTTAAGCTATGAGGTGTTGCCCTTTTAAGGAAAACCCTAGCCGGGCGTTTTGTCTTTATATTCGCATAAGTCGGATATTCCGCATTGCGGACATTTGGGTTTGCGTGCGATGCAAATATAGCGCCCATGCAGTATGAGCCAGTGGTGTGCATCTTTAAGAAATTGCTTAGGAATCAGACGCTCTAGCTTGCGTTCTACTTCAAGAACCGTTTTTCCTGTTGCGATTCTAGTTCTATTCGAAACTCTAAAAATATGTGTGTCTACGGCAATTACTGGGTGACCAAATGCTGTGTTTAAAACCACGTTAGCCGTCTTTCTTCCAACCCCCGGTAGTGCTTCTAGGTCTTC
>JAJYRX010000130.1 GCA_021793875.1 Pseudomonadota bacterium | reverse complement strand
TCTTCCGATCTCTGCCTGATCGGTAAGTATTATCAGAGAATCGGCTTCTATAAGGTTGGTTACCAAAGCACCTAAGGTGTCGTTGTCACCCAGTTTTATTTCATCAGTAACTACAGTGTCGTTTTCATTAACTATAGGAATCACGCCCAGGTGTAGCAGCGTATATAAAGTACTGCGGGCATTTAGGTAGCGGCGTCGGTTCGATAAGTCTTCGTGTGTAAGAAGTATTTGTGCGGTGCGTATGCCGTATCGTGCAAAAGCAGCTTCATAAGCTTGAATAAGCCCCATTTGACCAACAGCAGCTGCGGCTTGAAGCTCGTGCATAGCGCTAGGGCGCTTGTTCCACCCAAGGCGCACTATACCTTCGGCTATTGCTCCACTGGATACCAGCACCATTTCCCGTCCCTGATCGTGCAGGGCGGCTATTTGAGCAGCCCAGTGCTCAACTGCGTTCTGGTCTATGCCTTTGCCATCGTTAGTTACAAGTGTAGAGCCCACTTTAACTACAAGACGTCGGGCGTCTGCTATTACGGACCGGCCATTTGCCGGAGTTTTGGTAATCATGAGTTGTTAAAACGAGGATCGTCAGGGTCGGGTACAAATTGTTCGTCTTGATAAGGGCTGCTTTCTTGTTCCTCATTTGGCAATGTGTTTTCATTTAGCCATTGTTGAACTTTAAGCATTAATTCTTTAGTGCCGGCACCTGTTAGTGCAGAAATTATATAAACTGGCCCTTCCCAGCCCAGCTCGCGAACCAGGCGGTTGCATTTGGTGGTTGGGTCTTCAAGCATATCGGTTTTATTTATAACCAGCCACCTTGGTTTGCTGTATAGCTCGTTGCTATATTGTTTTAGCTCGTTAACTAGGGCTTTAGCCTGTTCCACAGCCTGATTTACAGAGTCTATTTCAGGGTCGGGCGAGTATATGTCGACTATATGTAGCAAAAGGCGTGTACGAGCCAAATGGCGCAAAAATTTGTGGCCAAGGCCTGCACCATCAGAGGCACCTTCAATTAGGCCAGGTATGTCGGCAATTACAAAGCTACTGGAATTAGAGGTTTCTACTACACCAAGGTTGGGGTATAAAGTAGTAAAAGGGTAGTCGGCAATTTTTGGACGTGCGTTAGATACCTTACTTATAAGGGTAGATTTCCCTGCATTTGGCATGCCTAGCAAGCCAACATCGGCAAGAACTTTAAGCTCTAGCCTTAAACGCCTTTGTTCGCCCGGCTCACCCATGGTGAACTGGCGTGGAGCACGGTTTACGCTAGACTTAAAATGTATATTGCCCAGGCCGCCTTTACCACCTTTAGCTACAGTAGCTTTAGCACCATGCGTGTTAAGGTCGAACAGCTGTTCGTTGGTGTCGGCATCGTAAATAACTGTGCCTACAGGAACTTTAAGGGTTATGTCTGGTGCGCCAGCTCCATATTGCTGGCGCCCGCGGCCATTTTCACCTGCCTTGGCGCGGTGTAATGGGCTGTACCTGTATTCTATAAGAGTATTTATGTTGCGGTCGGCCACCATGTGTATGCTGGCCCCTTTACCGCCGTCACCACCATCTGGCCCACCCTTAGGGATGAACTTTTCACGCCTAAAACTGGCTACACCGTTACCGCCTTTACCGGCAACTACTTGGATTGTGGCTTCGTCAATAAATTTCATTAGTTAATAAAGCAGGTTTGGCATTACCATACTAAACCACGGTATGTATGTGATAAGCATAAGTGCTATGAACATAAGAAGAATCATGGGTAATGAGGCTTTAAATACTTGGTATAAAGACATACCCGAAATGCTCATGGCAACAAACAGGTTAAGACCCACCGGTGGTGTAAGCATGCCAATTGATAGGTTAACTAGTGTAATAACACCAAAGTGAATGGCATCTACACCAACTTGTGCTGCAATTGGCTGCATAAGTGGTGCAAGAACAATAATAGCAGATGCGCTATCAAGAAAGGCGCCAGCTACCAGCATTATCACGTTAAACAGTGCCAATATGGCAACAGGCGACTCTGTTCCAGCCAACACTTGGCTTGCTAGCTGTGTTGGTGCCCCGGTACTGGCAAGTATCCAGGAAAAGGCAGAAGCCCCAGCTGTAATAAGTAATAAAGTACCAGATAGCAATCCAGAATTGCGTAGAATTGCCCACAGCTCTTTAATTGATATGGACCTATAAATAAACGCACCTACTACCCAGCCATAGAAACAGGCAGCTGCGGCAGATTCCGTTGGTGTAAAAATACCAGAATATATACCGCCCAATAATATTACAGGTAAGCCCAGGCCCCAGGCTGAACCTTTAAAAGCATCAATTATTTCTTTAAAGGTTGGAAATGGTTCGCGTGGATAGCGCTTAATAGCTGCATACCAACAGCTATAGGCAATAAGAAGCGTTGCAATAAGTATTGCCGGTAGTAATCCGGCTGCAAATAGCCGGCCCACTGATGTTCCAGTTACTGAGCCATAAATAATTAGTGCAATGCTTGGTGGCACTATTGGGCCTAGCGTACCAGCGGTGGTAATTAGCCCTATGGCAAAGCTTTTGTTATACCCGGCTTTTACCAAAGCTGGGAACATAATTGCACCTATTGCAATAACTGTTGCTGGGCTAGACCCAGAAATTGACCCGAAGAACAGACATGAAAGTACAGTTGCCGCACCAAGGCCGCCTGGCAGCCATCCAATAAGTGCACGTGCAAGTGTAATAAGGCGGTCAGATAGCCCGCCTATGCGCATAAGTTCGGCGGCTAGTATAAAAAATGGGATGGACATTAATGAGAAGTTGTTCATCCCGGAGAACATACGCATGGGTACCACTAGTGGGTCAACCATGCCAAAGTAATAGAGAGTTAAGGTTACTGCCAGTGCTAATGCAGCAAAAATAGGTAGACCAAAAAGCAGTAAGCCAAAGAAAATGGGTACTAATGCTGAAACCATGGGTATATTTCCAGAACTAAGAGGCGCTTATATCGGTTTTAAGAGGGGTGTATTCCTTGCCCTGTAATATGCAAGAAAATATCCATATGTAACGCATGAGCATAAACAGGCCAGATAGTGGAATAATTCCATATACATAGCCCACCGGTATACGCATGGCTGGGGAAAGCTGCCCCATGGCTGTGGTATTAATAAACAGACGGCCGCCATAATAGATAAGTGACAAGGCGAAAACTACACCCAGTACTGTCGCAATAAACCTTAGTACCCCCGCAAGGCGTGGCCCTGCAAGCAGGGGCAGTACTTCTACTGAAATATGGGCGGCATACCGCACGCCCATACTGCACGCAAGAAAACTCATGCTGATCAGAGTGTACAAAATAAGCTCTTCTGACCAGAACAATGAGTTGTTGAACACGTAACGGGCAATTACTTGAATAACTGCAACCAGGGTTGCCACAAGCATAAAAGCTATCATGGCAAACCCTTCTATACGGTCTATGGCTTTATTTATTGCTGCTATCATGGCGGCTCTTTATGTTTTAAAGCGTTAGTTGCCCGCGGCTACATCTAGAGCTTTTTGTAGAAGCTCTGGGGTTACCTGGGATTCAAACTCTTTGTAAATAGGCTGAGATTTTTCTACAAACTGCTCAAGGCCCTCGTCGGTAAGATCAATAATTTCTATTTGATCTTTAATTTCGTCTATGAAGCGTACTTCGTCTTCAATGGTAGCTTCACGGGCAAAGTCACGACCAACCTCGAACGCATCTAGCATTACTTGTTGAAGGTCTTCTGGGAGTGAATCCCATGCGGCCTTGTTCATTACAGCTGCGTAGGTGTGATAGGTGTGGTTGGTATTAGTAAGGTATTTCTGTACCTCATGAAACTTCATGGTGTAAATGTTTGCAAGCGGGTTTTCTTGACCTTCTACAACACCTTGCTGCAATCCGTTATACACCTCGGTAAATGCCATAGCCGTTGGGTTGGCGCCATAGGCACGGTATGTAGACATAATTGTTGGTGCCTGCAATGTACGCATTTTGATGTTTTTAAGGTCGTCGGGGCCAGTAATAGGACGAATGTTGTTAGTCATTTTACGGAAGCCAGCGCCCCAGTAGTTAATACCCTTCATGTTGTGGCGATCGAGGGTGTCTAAAAGCTCCTGACCAACCTCACCGTCAAGAACACGCATCATGGTTTCATCGTCAGTCATAAAGAAAGGTAGGTCGAACAAGAACATTTTGGGTTCAAAGTTTGCCAGGTTTCCGGTTGGTGGAATGGCAATATGTACTAGACCCATTTGTGTCTGCTCAATAATTTCAACGTCACCACCAAGCTGAGCAGCCGGACGAATATTAATTTCTATGCGGCCATCAGAGTTCTTTTCAACTTCTTCCTTAAACTTAACCGCTGCACGTGCGTTAGAAGTGTCTTCTGCCAGTACGTGTGCAAAGGTGAAGTTAAACTCAGCTGCCATGGCAGAGCCGGCGCTAAGTACCATGCCCGCAACCGTAGTAAGCGCAAGTTGCTTAATTTTCTTTGTAATCATAAAAGTCTCCGTTAGGATTATTGAGAAGGTGTTAACTAAACAAAGGTGCAGTACCAAGTATTTGCTGGCCATTACCTAAGGTTTGCTCTAAAAGGGCGGCAACTGATAAAAGTAGTTCTTCTTTGCCAGGGCCTGCCATAAGCTGCAAACCAACTGGAATGCCGTTTGAATCTAAGCCAATTGGCATGCTTAAACCACAAAAGCCCATTAGGTTGGCAATACT
>JAJYRX010000129.1 GCA_021793875.1 Pseudomonadota bacterium | reverse complement strand
TGGGCGTAAACATGTTCTTATCTGGCTTGCACTCGTACGGCGACCTTTAATTTATTTAATCTAGGGTCTGTTCATTAATGAACAGACCCTGTATATTTTCACGCTTCCTTATTACATCCGCCTTGTTGCCCCTTACCATTACTTCAGCGGCACGTGGCCTGGAATTATATTGACTGGCCATAGAAAATGCGTAGGCGCCAGCAGACATAACTGCAAGTAAATCACCAGGTTTTATATGTAAGCTGCGGTCTTTTGCTAACCAGTCGCCACTTTCACAAATAGGGCCAACCACATCATATGTTTCTTGCTTACTGCTTTCAGGGTGTTTAATAACTGTTTGTATACCGTGCCATGCATCGTATAGGGTTGGTCGTAGCAAGTCGTTCATAGCTGCGTCGACTACGGCGAAGTTTTTCGCTTCGTTAGATTTAATGTATTCGACCCTAGTAAGTAGCACTCCAGCGTTGCCCACTAATGACCTACCAGGCTCTAGTACTAGCTGCAAATGACCCAGATTGTTGGCATCTAGGGTGGTGAATATCATGTCAAGCAATTGCGCTGGCGCAAGGGTTTGTTCGTTTGTGTAGCGTATACCTAAGCCTCCGCCTAGGTCTATGTGCTGCATTTTTATACCCAAGCCTTCTAGCTTTTTAATAAGTTTTATAAGCTTTTTAAGGGCATCTTTATATGGTGCTAGCTCGGTTATCTGAGAACCTATGTGGCAATCGATTCCGGTTATTTTAAGGTTGGGTAGCTTTAGAGCTTTTAGATATACGTCTTTAGCATGTTGTATATCTATGCCAAATTTATTTTCTTTAAGACCGGTAGATATATATGGATGTGTTTTCGCGTCTACATCAGGGTTCACGCGTAGAGAAACCGGTGCGGTTTTGCCTAATTCATATGCTATTCTAGATATACGTTCTAGCTCTCCTTCGGACTCTACATTAAAGCACTTAACACCCGCTTCAAGCGCGTCACGAATTTCCCACGATTGCTTCCCTACTCCAGAAAATACTACCTTTGATGGTTCGCCACCTGCTGCAATTACACGAGCTAATTCTCCGCCAGATACTATATCGAAGCCTGCTCCCATTTTATGGAATTGATTCAGAATAGCTAGGTTGGAGTTAGCTTTCATTCCATAGCAGATTAATACATCGCGCCCTTGCATACCTTCTTCATAGCTTTTCCAGGCGTCTTTCAGAGCTTGTAACGAGTACACATAAAGTGGTGTGCCAAACTTTTTTGCCAGATGCAAAAGTGAGGTGTCCTCTGCATGTAACACTTCATTTTTATACTGAAATTGAGTTGCTGCAGTCATGGTAAGTAAAATTAAAAGTGTTTATATGGTGAACGTTTCTGGTTGTTTTGTGCTTATGCTTGCTAAGCTGATAGATGTGTTTTTGTTTTTTGCTGAATCGGGCAGATAAAGAGGCCCTTTATAACCGCAAGCGCTTAAATAAATGCATGATGCTATGGCGCCCGCACAGCGCCATAAAATTCTTCTAGATTTAATGTTAGTGGTTTTTTGGGTCATATTAGAATGGCACCGGTAAAGCCTGTGCTTCAGTGTTGTCTGAAGCTGATGAACTGGAGCCAGAATTATTTGATCCGGTAACCCCCAAATCACGTAGCAAGCTTGATATACCATCATCGTCAGATGAGTCGTCTATTAGTAAGTCTGCTGCTGTTGGTAGACCTACACGAGCTACGGCTTCCCCAGGTGGAAACTCAGAGAAGTAGAACTCACCATTGATACGGTTTAAACCGGTTGGCATATTGCCTGGATCGGACTGTGGTTGGTCTTTTAGCGCTTCTTGCATATATTCTATCCACATTGGCAATGCCAGCCCACCACCAGTTTCAGTGGCACCTAATGACCTTGGTTTATCAAAGCCCATCCAGGCAACGGTAGTTACTTTTGGAGTATAGCCAGCGAACCATGCGTCATGGGAGTCGTTGGTTGTGCCGGTTTTACCAGCTATGTCTGATCGTTTTAGCGTGGCCGAAGCACGTGCACCCGTTCCGTATGTAGCAACGCCCCTAAGCAGGTCGTTCATTACATAGATAGTACGGGGATCGATTACACGGGCTGAAGAGTCGCCTGCTACTACCGGCTTGGAGCGCATAATTACTTTGCCGTCACTATCGGTTACTCGATCTATTAAATAAGGCGGTACGCGGTAACCACCATTGGCAAATACGTTGTAACCGCTAGCTAGTTGCAATGGTGTAACAGTGCCTGCGCCAAGAGCCATGGGCAGTACTGCAGGTTGACGTTCTTTGTCGAACCCGAAGCGACTTACGTATTCTTGTGCATATTGTGGCGATATTGCTTGCAATATCCGTATGGAAACCATGTTCTTAGACTTGTACAGCCCTTGACGCAGCGTAAGCATGGGTTCGTATCGGCCACCGTAGTTTTTTGGCTTCCAGGCTTTAGAGCCAGTTTGTCTGGCGCTTAATTCGAATGGTTCATCGGAGATTTGAGTGGCCGGGGTAAGGCCACGCTCTAATGATGCCGCATATATAAATGGCTTAAAAGCTGACCCGGGTTGACGCCAAGCCTGCGTTACCCGGTTAAATTTGCCGCCACTAAAATGAAAGCCCCCAACCATGGCGGTGATTGCACCATCTTCAGGCCTAAGTGAAACCATTGCTGCCTGAACTTGTGGCTTATTTATAAGTTCCCACACTCCATCGTGTTTCAGTCGTATATAAACTACAGAGCCACGTTTAATTTGTACATCTTTTTCTGCGTTGGGACCAAGACCCCTTGCGATTACTTTTAAAGCTGACTCATCGGTTATTTCTATAAGTTGCTGGGCTGTGCGAGCAACTACTACTTTATTTGGTTCTGCGCTAAGTACTAGTGCAGTCAGAAGGTCATCGTTATCAGGATGAGACTCTTGAAGGCTGTCTAATAATTGATCCAGCTCTTCGGTGTTGTTTTCGATGTCATCAGATATAGATAAGTTTTCTTCGGGGCCTGTATAACGTGCACGGCGCGTGTAAGACAATACACCGTCACGCACTGCCTGATAGGCAGTTTCCTGAAGCTTTGAATCTATAGTTGTGTAAACATTAAACCCACGTGAATATATGTTGTCTTGGTATACGCTATAAAGTAGCTGACGTGCCAGCTCGGCAGCATATTCACCATGAATAGCATAGCCGCCTGCTGGAGTGCCTAGTCCGGACTTTAGAACGATTGGCTGATCGACGGCTTCTTGGTATTCATCTTTGGTTAGGTATCCAAGATTGCGCATACGACCAAGAACATACAATTGGCGCTCCCTGGCGCGCTCGAAGTTGGCAATAGGGTTAAGGCGCGAGGGAGCCTTGGGAATGCCAGCAAGCATGGCGGCTTCAGCGGGTGTTATGTCGCTAAGTAGCTTACCAAAGTAGGTACGAGCAGCGGATGCAAAACCATAAGACCTGTGTCCCAGATAGATTTGGTTCATATACAAATCTAGGATTTCATTTTTGGTAAGGGTGGCTTCTATTTTGAATGTAAGTAATAGCTCGTAAAATTTACGTGTATAGGTTTTTTCTGATGAAAGGTAAAAGTTACGAGCTACCTGCATAGTGATAGTGCTGGCGCCCTGACTTTTTGACATGTTGGTTATATTGGCTAAAGCTGCCCGTACTACGCCTGTCCAGTTAATGCCGCCATGTTCGTAAAAACGGTCGTCTTCCGCTGATAAAATGGCAGACTTCATGACGTCAGGTACTTCGTGGAACCGTAAAACATTGCGGCGTTCTTCTCCAAACTCGCCAATTAAAACGTTATCGGAAGTATAAATACGTAACGGAACCCGAGGGCGGTAGTCTATCATGGCGCTAAGGTCAGGAAGGTTAGGCCATGCAAGTGCTAACGCTAAAGTAAGCAGCAGCGCACCGCAAAGCCCTAGGCCAGCGAAAAGTGCCGCTACCTTTATTACAAAACGGCCTAACCATGAACCGGTCGTTTTGCCAGATGTTTTGGTGGTTTTTTTAGAAGTGCTCATTTAGGGCAATTGTAAGTCTTAAAAAGTCGAAAGACTAAGGTCGAACAAGTGTAGCTACGCACACTGTGTAACAAATAGGATAATACACAAATGAACGAAGCATTAACTAATAAAAGCCAATTGGCTACTACTTGTAACAAAGAGCCTGACACCAGCTCTGCAGGTTTGAAGCTGCCATTTGCAGACTCCATATTTATGGTTGGTATGATGGGCGCAGGTAAAACTACCATAGGCCGAGCGCTTGCAAAGCGTTTGGGCTGGCAGTTTATAGACCTTGACCATGAAATAGAGTCCCGTTGTGGTGTGCGAGTAGCCATAATATTTGAAATAGAAGGCGAAGAAGGGTTTCGTAAGCGCGAAAGCGCATTATTAGATGAATATACGCAACGCAAGGGTATTGTACTTGCTACTGGTGGTGGTGCTGTAATTGATGGCAAAAACCGTGAGTGGCTTCGTACCAGAGGGGTGTCGGTATACTTACGGGCTAGCGCCGATGAGCTTTATAGGCGGGTTGAGCGTGATCGCAGCCGCCCACTGTTGCAAACAAACAACCCTAAAGAGCGTTTGCAAGAACTTTTGCAGCAACGCGAGCCTTTTTATACTGAAATTGCTTCTTTAACTTTCGACACCGCTGATATGCCAATTAATCGCACAACGCGTGAGTTGATACTCAGGTTGCAAGATTATGGCAAAAGCCTAAGCTAGAAGTACTAAGCTAAACAAAAAC